>NZ_JBPKJK010000078.1:0-41040 GCF_051756985.1 Saccharothrix sabaoui | reverse complement strand
GCAGGCGAATTTCGTGTTGTCGACCAGGTACTCCCGTTCCGGGTCGCTGTCGGTGTTCACCTCCATGACGGGCTTGCTGCACCCCGGGCCGATCCACGTCGGCCAGGTGTGGACGGCCTCCTGCCCCACCTCGACCCTGACGAACGCCGGTCCCAGGTGCATCTGGCCGGTGGGGCTCACCCACCCGAGGTTGATCCGGTCGGTGACGTTGCCCACCGCGGTGCGCCGGAACCGCACCTGGATGACGCCGGTGGTGTTCACGTTGTCGACGTAGATGCTCAGCACGCCGCCGGGCAGCGGGGTGGGCACCTCCGCCGCCGCGGACGCGGGCGTGGCGGCGGCCAGCGCGCCGGCTGCCGCCAGTGCGAGGGCCGTGATGGTGGTGGTCATCCTCGTTGTCACTCGATCCTCCGAATCGGGTTCCGATCGTGGTGCGGACGTCCCGCCCCCGATCTGCGGGACGTCCGCACCACCTGTGTAGGGCGTGCGCGTTGTCAGGCGCCGGGCGACTGGACACCTGACAAAAAGCTCCGCACAATGGCCGCGGTCGACGTCATGGGGGATGTGCCGTGCCGCGTGTCGAACAACCGTTGTCGCCTGATGGTTCCGCGCTGACTCAATTCGCTGTCGACCTGCGCCTTCTTCGCGTGCGCGCCGGGTCGCCCTCTTATCGGAAACTCGGTCGTGTCGCGCACTACTCGGCCACGACGCTTTCCGAGGCGGCGGGTGGGCGGAAGTTGCCGAGCCTGGAGGTGACGCTCGCTTTCGTGCGGGCGTGTGGTGGGGAGGAAGAGGAGTGGGAACGTCGGTGGCACTCCGTCGCGGCGGAGTTGAACGCGCGTCCGGCGTTGCCCGTCGAATCACCTGATGTCGCGGATGTCGCTCCTTATCCCGGGCTGAGGGCGTTCACCCCGGACGAGGCGGATCTTTTCGCCGGTCGTGAACGGCTCGTGTCGCAGACCTTGGAGCGACTGCGCGGGCAGCGGGTGGTCGTGGTCTTCGGGGCGTCCGGTTCGGGGAAGTCCTCGTTGTTGCGCGCCGGGGTGCTGCCGGCGCTCGACGGGCGTCCGGTGCTGGTGCTCACCCCGGGCCCGCACCCGGTCGAGCAGGCGTCGGCGGCGCTCGCCCCGCTGTTGGGGGTGCCCGCGGGGCAGGTCGCGCGGGAGTGGGCGCAGGACCGGCGCGGACTGCACCGCCTGCTCCTGCAGGCCGCCGCGCGAGACGGTGATGCCGAGGTCGTGGTCGTCGTCGACCAGTTCGAGGAGGTGTTCACCCTCTGCGCGGACCCGGCGGAGCGCGACGTGTTCGTCGGGGGGTTGATCACCGCGGCGTCGGCCGCGAACAGCGTGTGCCGGGTCGTGCTGGGCCTGCGGTCGGACTTCTTCGCCCACTGCGCCGCCCACCCGTCGTTGTTGGAGGCGCTGCCCGGCGGTCAGGTCGTGGTCGGGCCGATGAGCACCGACGAGCTGCGCCGGGCGATCGTGCACCCGGCCAAGCGGCGGGACTGCGCGGTGGAGGGGGCGCTGCTGGCCGAGCTGGTGGCCCAGGCGCACGGGCGTCCCGCCGTGCTGCCGCTGCTGTCGCACGTGCTGCGGCAGACCTGGGCGCGTCGCAGCGGGCACCTGTTGACGCTGGCGGGGTTCCGGTCGGTGGGCGGCTTGGACGGTGCGGTGGCCCGCACCGCGGAGGACGTGCACGGCAGTCTGTCCCCTGCCCGGCAGGCCGCCGCCCGCGCCTTGTTCGGCAGGCTGGTCGCGCTCGGCGAGGGCACCGAGGACACCCGGCGGCGGCTCGACGTGGCCGAGGTCGAGCACGACCCGGACCTGGTGGCGGTGCTGACCGCGTTCACCTCCGCGCGGTTGCTCGTCCGCGACGGCGGCACCGCGGAGATGGCGCACGAGGCGCTGATCCGGTCCTGGCCGAGGCTGCGGGCCTGGCTCGACGACGACCGCGAGGACATCCGCCTGCGCGGCAGGCTTGCCGAGGCCGCGCGCACGTGGTCGGGGTTGGGGCGGGACCCCGGCGCGCTGCTGCGTGGTGTCCAGCTCGACGCGGCGGTCGCCTGGCGCGAGCGGGGTGGTCTGCCCAGCGCGCTGGAACAGGAGTTCCTCGACGCCGGCGTCACCGCGGACCGCGCCGCGCGTGCCGGGCAACTGCGCCGTGCGCGCCAACTGCAGCGGCTCACCGCGGTGCTCACCGCGGTGACGCTCGTGCTGGCCGGTACGACGACGTGGGCGCTGCGGGCGCAGCAGACCGCCCGGGAGCGGGAGACGTACGCCAAGGCGCTCACCGACGCGGCCATGGCGTCGGCGCTGGCCCCCGATGACCCGGCGGGAGCCGCGCGCCTGGGCGTGCGCGCCTACCTGGGTGCCCAGACCCTGGAGACGAGGGCCGGCCTGTTCACCGCCTACACCGCGTTGACCGCGTTCCACCTCGGCCGGGGCGCGCTGACGGCGCTCGAAGAGCAGGGCGGGGTCTTCCAGACCGGCAAGATCCTCAGTTCGTCGTTGGTCCTGCACGTGGACGCGGACGACCGGCGCAGGCTCTGGGACACCTCGACCACGCCGTTCACCGGCCTGGGCCACCTCGACGCGGAGGTCCGCACCGGGAGCCTCAGCGGCGATGGACGCCTCCTGGTCACCGCGGACGAAGACGGTCGCACCAGGCTCTGGGACCTCACCGACCTGAAAGCGCCGCACGAGGTCGGGGTGCTGCCGCGCCCGTTGTCGCCCATCGGCCTGGACCACAGCGGTCGTTTCCTGCTCACCCGGGGCCTGGAGCTGGGTACGCCGCTGAGTGCCGCCGTGCTGCCGGAGTGGCGGGAGACGGACCGGATCACGCTGTGGGACCTCACCGACCCGGCCCGGCCGGTGTCGACCGACCTGCCCGCCGCCCGGTACGCGGTGTTCAGCCCGACCGACCCGGTGGTGCTCGTAGAGGAGGTGCGACCCGTTGGTTCGACCACTCGACTGCTGGACCTCGGCGGTGACGGATCGCTGAGGGAACGCGTCGCGTTCCCGCACTTCCACACCGGCGTGCCGCCGGTGTTCAGCCAGGACGGCGGGTTCCTGGCTCTGCACGACGACGCCGGCGACCACGCTTCCGTCTACCGGGTCGCCGACGGGCGCGAGGTGGCCAGGGTTCCCGGCTTGAGCCAGGTGACCAACAGGATCGCGTTGAGCGGTGACGGGAGCGTGCTGGCCGTCCAGCACGACCGCGAGGTGACCTTCTGGGACCTGACCGGGCTCCACGCCGCGGCGACCTCGACCCTGGACCTCTTCTCCGCGGACCGGGTGCGTGATCTGTCGTTCACCACCGACAGCCGCAGGGCGGTCGTGCTGACCGACGGCCGGTACCGCTACTTCCACGTCTTCGACACCGACGCCGAACGCGTCGTCGGGGAACTGTGCGCGCGGCCGGAGTTGGCGAAGGTGACCGGCTGCGCGTGATCCGGGTGCGCATCCGGCAGGTGTGGTCGACCGATGAACGCGGGGTGTGGCGCGGGTGCGTGCCGTTGTTCCGCGACGACTACCGCGCGCTGGGGTTCTACGGGCTGTGGCAGCAGACGCAGCGACACGTGGTCGGGGTCGATCTCGGTGTGGCGCAGCGGTTGTGCGGCAGACGGCGGGGGCGATCCTCACCGACGAGTTGACCCGGCCGCGGCAGAGGACGGTGGTCGTCGGGCACCCTGGGCCTCCTTCGCGGTCTTCGGCACGGGCTGACCGGGGGCGCGTCCCCCTCTTGTCGCGCGGCTCGCGCCGGCGTTCAGATCCGGTGGCGGTCGAGGCCGATGGTGGCCCAGATGACGGCGCCGTCGGGGGTGCGGACCGTGCCGTGGGCGGTGCTCAGCCGTTGTGCCCTGGTCAGGTCTGGTGCGGTGACGGGGTGGGTCGACGTGGCGCCGACGCAGCGCACGGTGATGGAGAGGTGCGCGGGTCGGCGTTCCAGCAGCAGGACCAGCGTGGTGCCGGAGGCCGCGGTGGACCGTGCCAGGCCGGTCAGTTCGCCGGCCAGCAGCACGGCGCGCGGCGTGATGTCGTGCAGGCCCCGCCACCGGTGGCAGGTGCGCCGGGTGAAGTCGCGGGCGAGGTGTTCGGTGTCGGCGTCGAGGGGGAGTTGCGCCTGGTCCCGTTGCCGCGGTGGCGGGTTCTCCACGGCGTCCAGGGCCGCGGTCAACCGGTCGAAGCAGGGCAGGAACCGGGGGACGCCGTTGCGGGCGAGCGTGCTGCGGTGTCCGGCGGTGGTGGCGACCAGCAGCAGCGGGGTGTCGGACCAGGGCCGGCTGCGCGTCCAGACCGAGACGAACACGCTGGTCAGGCTGTCGCTGCCGATGTCGAGCTCGGGGCCGAGACCGACGACCACCGCGCGTGGCTGGTCGACCAGGTGCTTGAGCAGCCCGTCGCGCAGCCGTGCGTAGGTCGACAGGTCGAGTCGGCCGGTGGGGGAGAGCAACACCGCGTCACCGTGCGACCGGGCCGACAACGACAGGCCCGCGCGGGGAACGGGCGGGCCGTTCTGGGCGGGAGGGGGCGGGTCCACCTCGTCATCGCTACCGCATCCGACCGCCGTGCGCACGGCGCGTCGGCGGACTCCGGCGAACCCCACCCGATTGTCGGAACCCGGCAGTGCCGGATCGGAACCCACCGGCACCGGGCCGGGAGGGGGCGGCACTGGGCCGGGAGCGGGAACGGGCGGCGCTAAGCCGGGAGCGGGCGGTGGCGGATCGGGACGTGCCCGTGCCGGACGTGCCCGTGCGGGCTGTCAGCGAGTTCCGTCCTCGCCGTCCCGGGCGGGCGAGGCGGTGTCGGTGTCGGCCCCGTTGTCCGCTTGGCGTTCGGTGCGGCCGGTCCCGTGCCAGTCCAGGCAGAGCACGGTGGCGTCGTCCTGGAGGTGGTCGCCGCAGGCTCGCCGCACCGCCCTGGTCACCGCGCGCACGACCTCCCGGGAGTGCAGTTCCCCGGTGTCGCGGATCAGCGCGGGCAGGTCCGCGTCGACGGCGTCGCGCTCGAACATGCCGTCGGTGATCAGCACCAGCCGGTCGCCGGGGCGCAGCTCCAGCCGCTGCACCCGGTACCGGTACGGGATGACGCCGAAGAGCAGGTCGACCTCCAGCTCGACCGGCTCCACCACGCCGTCGCGCAGCAGCAGCGGGGCGGGGTGGCCGGCGTTGACCAGGTCCACCTCGCCCCCGCGCAGGTCCACGCGCAGCAGCATCCCGGTCGCCAAGGACCCGTGGCCGTGGTCCAGCAGCGCCTGGTTGGCCCGTTCGGCCTGCTCGGCCAGGTCGCAGCCCGCCCGGCGGGCCCCGCGCAGCGCGCCGACCAGCAGCGTCGCGGTCAGCGCCGAGGCGACGTCGTGGCCGACCGCGTCGGTGATCGACAGGTGCAGGGTGTCGCGGTCCAGGGAGTAGTCGTAGGTGTCGCCGCCGATGTCGTCGGCGGGCACCAGGGCGGCGGCGACGGTGAACTGGCCCGCTTCGCAGCACGAGGCCGAGGGCAGCAGCTGGTGCTGGATCTCGGCGGCCAGGCTCATGGTCGTGGTGCGCCGGCCGGAGTGGTAGTAGTCGGTGAAGCGGCGGTCGGTGACGATGACGTAGGCCAGTGCGTGCGCGGCCTCGGCCAGCTGTTCCAGCATCTTCTCGTCCAGGGAGGGCACGGTCACCTCCAGCACGCCGACGCAGTCGCCGCGGTTGGTCACCGGCAGCACCACCCGGGCCCCGTCGCTGTCGTGCTCCTGCCACGGCCGCTGGGTGCGCAGGACCTCCTCGTAGGCGCTGCCGCGCAGGTCGACCCGTTCCGCGCTCCGCCCGTCGGGGGCCTGTGCGGTCGAGGTCAGCCGCACGAGTTGTTCGTCGACGAGGTCGACCAGCAGGAACGACACGTCGAAGGCGCCGTACCGCTTGGCGAGGTCGCGTGCGACGACCTCGACCGACTCCACCGGGGGTGCGCTCTCGGCTGCTGCTAGCACGTCATCCGCTCCGACCACGTCACCGTCCACGGCGACCTCCGACCACTCGGGGGTCCACCCAACCACACGTCCCGCGCCGACCGGGCACGACGGGGCCGCCGGTGGGTCGCGGATCGCGCGTTCCCGGCCCGGCGGCGTACTTCCGGCCCGGCCGCGTCGACCGGCACGGGGAGCACGCCGACCCCCGGTCCGGAGACGGTCGCGCCGTCGCGGCACCCGGGTCCCGGCGCTTCCCCGATCGGGGAAGCGTGACAGGATCGTCGCGGTTGCCCCGGCCCCCGGCAGACCGCGTTTCTTCGGCGTCCGGAGGTGGCAGGTGCCCGACCGCGCACACGAGGCCGTCGGTGGTCCCCACCGCGCGCCGCCGGCGGGACCGGACGTCTCGTCCGTCGCGGGCCTGGAGGCGTTCACCGGTGAGGTGCGGGCCCTGGACCGCCGGTACGGCGGCGCTCTCGCCCGGGACGCGGCGGTGGGTCGTCTGCCTTCCGCGTTGGGGCTGTTGGACTTCTCCGCCCCCGGGCTCGACGGGGTGCGGTTGCGCACGGCGGTGGCGGACCTGCACAGCGCGGCCGGGTGGGCGGCGTTCGACACCGGGATGGTGGGCGCGGCCCTGGGGTACTTCAACACCGCGGTGACGTTGGCGGCGTCGGTGGGGGACGGGGCGTTGACGGCCGAGGTGTACTGCCGGGTGGGCCGGTTGTGGTTGCACCACCGCGAGCCGTCCCGGGCGTTGGCGGAGTTCCGGCTCGGCGGGTTGGCGGCGGAGGCGGGTGGCTCGTCGCAGGCGGGCGGTTCGTCGCGGGTGGCGGCCCTGCTCGGGGTGAACACGGCGTGGGCGTGGGCGCGGTTGGGGCAGGAGGCGAAGGCGGTGGCCCTGCTCGCGGAGGTCGAGGGCGACCTCGCCGGGGCGCCGGGTGCGACGGGGCCGCTGTCCGCCGCCTCCGCGGACCTCTCGGTGGTGGCGGGGATGGTGCGCACCGAGCTGGCGGTGGTGGTCGACCCCCGGTACGCGCGCCTCGCGGTGCCGCTGCTGGCCGCGGCGGTGGCGGGTTACGGGGGCGACAGGGCGCGTGGCCGGGCGTTCGGCCTGATCTCGTTGGCCGTGTGCCACCTGCTCGACGACCGGGTGGACGACGCGGTGGAGGCGGGCGGGCGCGCGGTCGACCTGTGCGAGCGGTTGGTGTCCGCCCGCACCGCCGAGCGGTTGCGGCCGCTGCGCAACGAGGCCGAGCGGCGGCGTTCCCACCGCGGTGCCCGCGCACTGGCCGACCGCATCCGCGCGTTCCGGCAGCCGACCTCGGGACCCTGGTGACCGCGCCCCGACCGTCCCGGCGTGATTCCCGTGGAAAGCGCGCATTCGCGCGGTATTTGTCCGCGATCAAGGAAACGGTGTGAATTCGTGAGCAGAGGCGTACGCTCGCGATTTTAAGGGGAAATCATGGGAGTCGAGCAGAACGGCGGACCGGCGCAACCGCCACCGGGGGCGCGGAGGATGCGCGCGATCGTGCAGGACGAGTACGGCGAGGCGCTGGACGTCCTGCGGTCGGAGGAGGTCGACCGGCCCCGGATCGCCGCCGGCGAGGTGCTGGTGCGGGTGCGCGCGGCCGGGGTCGACCGGGGCGCCTGGCACATCATGGCGGGCCTGCCCTACCCGATCCGGCTGTTCGGCTACGGGTTCCGCAGGCCGAGGACGCGGGTGCGGGGCCGGGAGGTCGCCGGGCTGGTCGAGGCCGTCGGCGCGGACGTGACCGCCGTGCGGCCGGGCCAGGAGGTCTACGGCATCGGCGAGGGCTGCTTCGCCGAGTACGCCGTCGCGCGGCAGGACAGGATCGCCCCGAAACCGGCCAACCTCGACTTCGCGCAGGCCGCCGCCGCGCCCATCTCCGGGCTCACGGCCCTGCAGGGCGTGCGCGACGCGGGGCGGGTGCGGGCCGGGCAGGACGTGCTGGTCATCGGCGCCTCGGGGGGTGTGGGCACGTTCGCCGTGCAGATCGCCAAGGCGCTCGGCGCGCACGTCACGGGCGTGTGCGGCACGGCGAAGACCGACCTGGTCCGCTCCCTGGGCGCGGACCACGTCATCGACCACACCCGTGAGGACATCACCGCCGGCGGGAAGCGCTACGACGTCGTCCTCGACATCGGCGGGCACCGCTCGCTGACCCACCTCCGGCGCGTCCTCACCCCGCGTGGGAGACTGGTCATCGTCGGCTCCGAGACCGGTGGGCGGTGGCTCGGCGGTTTCGACCGCACCCTGCGCGCACCCGTGCTGTCCCTGTTCACCGGCCAGACGCTGCGCGGTCTGGTCAACTCGGAGAACGCCCGCGACCTGCTCGCGCTCACCGGGCTCGTCGAGTCCGGCGCGGTCACCCCCGCGGTCGACCGGACCTACCCGCTCAGCGACACCCCCGCGGCCGTCCAGCACGTGGTCGACGGCCATTCCCGGGGTAAGACCGTCGTCGTGGTGTGAGACCGCGGGCCCGCCAGCCGGCCGGCCCGCCCAACCCGTCCGGCCCGCCAGGGGAACGCGTGGACCTGCCGGGTCCCGGACAACAGTGGTACCGACCACGAGAAGGACGGATCGATGTCGACGACCGAACTGCTGACGGACGACCTCTCCACGCCGGGCACCCCGGTGCCCTGCTCCGCGTGCCACCACCCGGTGGACGCGCACGACCCGCTCGCGCGGCGGTTCTGCTCCGCGACCGAGGCGGGTGGACTGTCCCGGGGCTGCCTGTGCTCGGGCGAGTCGAGCGGCGCGACCTACGGCAAGACGGTCGTGGGCAACATCAGCGACCGCGCGGGCGGCGCCTGACACCGCGGACCGACGGGACCGGCGCGGACCGCCCGCCGGACCGAACGGACGTCCGCCGGGCCGCCGCGCGACGTCGTCCCGATCCCGCCCCGACGGGCCTCCGGTGAAGTCGCCACCGCGTCGGCGGGAATTCACGGAAATCCGCCGTGCGCGTTTTCCGGTGGATTTCCGGTGTAATGTGGCATTACCGAGGGCGCGTTGAACGCCGATGTCCGAGTCGGCGTCGCCTTGGGCGCACCACGAAGTCCGACCGGCCGGTCCGGTCGGAGGCGGGAGCGCCGAGATGATCCCGAACCAGTCCGGTTCCACCACCGGTCCCACCGCGGCACGCGATCACGCGTGCCGGTGGGCGGTGAAACCGCTCACCGGTGCGCGGGGCCGCGTCGACGGCGGCTGGTGGCCGCGGTCGACCGCGATGCACGCCGCCGCCGACCCCGACTCGACCGCCACCGTCGAGGACCTCCTGGCACGGACCCCCGACCGGGGCGCCGCCACCGCCACCTCGCCCGCGTGACGGCCGCCGACCGGTCGCGGTCACCGGGCACGCCCCCGCCCGACCCGCCGACCGCCGTGCCCCGCGGCCCGCTGTGGCGCAGGCGCGTCCGGCTCGACACGAGTCGCCGCCGGCGGCCGGGTCCCGTCCACCGCTGACCCGTCCACCGCTGACCCCCGGACCGCTCGCGGCGGATCGGGGACGTCACCGGACCGGCGCGGCGTCCCCGGTGCGCGGGGTGGGCCGATCGCGGTGCGGGGGTGTCCGGGTCGCACCGCGCGACGAGGTGACGGGAGGTCCCCGGATGGCCCGGTACACCACCAGTCGCCTGGCGCTGGTGAGCCGCTGGATCGCGGAGAGGGCCGCCGAACTGGACGTGCCCGTGTCGGTCGGCGTTCTCTGCCGGTCGGCGGTGGAGCGGCTGGGTGTCAGCGGCGCCGTGCTGACCGTGGACACCTCCGGCTGGCCGGAGGTCCTGTGCGCCACGGACGCCCTGGGGGAGAGGCTGGCCGAGTTGCAGGTGACGGTGGGGGAGGGACCGGCCGTGGACGTCTGGCGCGGGGGCGGTCCGGCGCTCGTCTCCGACCTCGACGCCCCGTCCGGCCGGACCCGGTGGCCGGTGTTCGCGCCGCTGGCCGTCGACGCGGGGGCGGCGTCGCTGTTCGCCCTGCCGTTGTGCGTGGGCGCGATCCGGGTCGGTGTGCTGCTGCTGTACCGCGTCGAGGGGGGTCACCTCGACGCCGCGACGCTGACCGACTCCCTGGCGTTCGGGGAACTGGCCCTGCGGCTGCTGCTGGACGAGCACGCCGGCCTGGGCGCGGCCGGCGGTGCCGCCGGGGACGTCCTGCCGCTGCACAACCCGCAGGTGCACCAGGCCACCGGCATGGTGGCGGCGCAGCTGGGCGTGGGCATGGCGGACGCGTTCGCCTCCCTGCGGGCCAGGGCGTTCGTCGAGCAGGTGCCGTTGAGCGACCTGGCCGCCGACGTGGTGGCGCGCCGGCGCCGGTTCCACCGCGACGGCGGACGACCGTGACAACGGGTGGGGCGCGGCCCCGCACCCCGAACACACCGATGGAGGTGGCTGCGATGGACGGCGATCGTCTCGTCGAAACGTTCGTCGAGTTGGCCGACACCCTGGTCGACGACTTCGACGTCATCGACTTCCTGCACATGCTCGTGGACCGGTGCGTGGAACTGCTCGACGTGCACGCGGCGGGGCTGCTGCTGGCCGACCAGCGGGGCAGGCTCCAGCTGATCGCGACGTCCAACGAGCAGGTCCGGCTGCTGGAGCTCTTCCAGCTGCAGAACGACGAGGGACCGTGCCTCGACGCGTTCGCGACGGGGACCAGGGTGGGCCACCCCGACCTGCTCAACGCGGGGGAGCGGTGGCCGAGGTTCACCGCGGCGGCGACCGACGCCGGGTTCGTCGCGGTGGACGCGGTGCCCATGCGCCTGCGCAACGAGGTGATCGGCGCGCTGAACCTGTTCCGCGACCGGGTGGGCGAGCTGGACGCCACCGCCCTGCGGACCGCCACGGCGCTGGTCGACGTCGCCACCGTCGGCCTGCTGCAACAGCGTTCGATCCACCACCACCAGGTGCTCACCGAGCAGCTCCAGGCGGCCTTGAACAGCCGGGTGGTCGTGGAGCAGGCCAAGGGGCTGGTCGCCGAACGCCTCGGGGTCGACATGGACGCCGCCTTCGCCGCGCTGCGCGGCCACGCCCGCGGGCACAACCTCAAGCTCGGCCACGTCGCCCAGGAGGTCATCGCGGGCACCATCGACCTCGCGGCCGCGCGGCCGCGTTCGTCGCGCTGAGCGGGGGGCGCGCCGAACGCGGCGCTCGCGGGGCCGCCCCAGGGCTGTCGGGGCCGCCCCGGGGCTGTCGGGGGTGTCGCCGGGACCGGCCAGGACGTTGTCCGCCACCGGGTCGGACCAGGTCATCCCGGTTTTCGTCGACGTGGCCGGCGCCTCGCGCGCTGACGCCGTCCCCCGGGTGGGGGATGATGGTCGGTGCACGGCCGCCCGGACCGACGACGTGGGCGCGAGGACGGGCGGAGACGGCGATGGTCCACGAGAACGATCCGGTTGCCGGTTCGGGCCCGGCGCGGGACCGACCACGCGACACCTCCGACGTGCGGGCGCTGTTCGGGCAGTCCGCCGCCGTGTTCGCGCTGCTGTCGGGACCCGCGCACATGGTGGAGGCGGCCAACGCCGCGTTCTTCGAGGCCATCGGCGGCGGCGACCGGGCGCGCACCGGCGTCCCCATCGGGCGGTTGGTGCCGGAGCTGGCCGAACAGGGCTTCCTGGCGCTGCTCGACGGCGTCTACCGCACCGGGCGCCCCTACTCGGCGCGCGACGCGCGGATCGTGCTCGGGCAGGCGGGCCGCGAGCGCGAGGCGTTCTTCGACTTCGTCTACGAGCCGCGGCTGGACCAGGGCGGCCTCGTCACCGGCGTGACGGTGCTGGGCGTGGAGATCACCCAGGTCAAGCACGCGCAGCGGCTGACCGCCGAGCACCGGGCGCTGCTGGAGCAGATCGCGCGCGACGCCCCGCTGTCCGAGGTGCTCGACGGCATGGCGCGGGTGATCGAGGCGCTGACCCCGGACACGCTGGTGTCGGTGCTGCTGGCGGACGAGGACGGCCGGCGCCTGCGGCACGGGGCCGCGCCGAGCCTGCCCGACTTCTACAACGAGGCCATCGACGGCATCGCCACCGGCGAGGGCGTGGGCTCCTGCGGCACCGCGGCCCACCGGCGCAGCCCGGTCGTCGTCGCCGACATCGCGAGCGACCCGTTCTGGGACGACTTCCGCGAGCTGGCCGCGCGCGCCTCGCTGGCGGCGTGCTGGTCCACCCCGATCCTGGCCCGCGACGGCCGCCTGCTGGGCACCTTCGCGATGTACCACCGCACACCGCGCCGCCCGCAGGACTCCGACCTGGCGCTGGCCCGCATCTTCGCCGACACCGCCGCGCTGGCCGTCGAGCGCCACCGCATCGAGCAGGCCAAGGCCGCCGCCGAGGCCAAGGAGAAGGCCGCCCGCGACGACCTGGCCTTCCTGCTGGAGGCCGGCACCGCGCTGTCGCGCGACCTGGACCACACCCAGACCCTGCGCTGCCTGGCGGAGCTGTGCGTGCCGAAGCTCGCGCCGCTGTGCGCGGTCGACGTGGTCGAGTCCGGGCGCGTCCGGCGGCTGGCCACCGCCGCGGTCGACCCGGCGCAGGCCGACCTGCTGGCCACCCACGTGCCCGTGCACGACGACGGGGACGACGCGGTGGTCCGGGTGCTGGCGCTCGCGACCACCGAGGTCGCCCGCCGCGCGCCCACCGGCCCGGGACCGTGGGCCGAACTGGGCGTCACCGGCTACCTGTGCATCCCGCTGACCGACCGCGGTCGCCCGTTCGGCACGCTGACCCTGTTCACCACCGGCACGGCCGCGCTCGACGGCCACGCCGTCCACCTGGCCGGGGAGCTGGCCTCCCGCGCCTCGCTGGCCGCGCGCAACGCCCGCCAGTACACCCAGCGCGCCCGCCTCGCCCACGACCTCCAGGCCGGGCTGCTGCTGCCCGAGCTGCCCGCCGTGCCGGGCGCCGACGTGGCCACCCACTACCACCCGGCGGGCGAGGGCCTGGAGGTCGGCGGCGACTTCTACGACGTGTTCCCGCTGCCGGACGGGCGGTGGGCGTTCCTCATCGGCGACGTGTGCGGGCGCGGCGCGCGGGCCGCCACCACCACCGCCCTGGTGCGCAACACCGCCCGCGCCATCGCCCGCGTGCTGCCCGACCCCCTCCAGGTCGTGCGGGCGGTCAACACCGCCCTGGTCGAACGCCCCCGCGCGCACGGCACCGGTTTCGTCACCCTCGTCCACGGCCACCTGGCCAACCGCGGCGGCCACCTGGCCGTGGAACTCATCCGCGCCGGGCACGTCGCGCCCCGCGTCCTGCGCGCCGACGGCACCGTGACCGCCTCGATCACCCGCGGCATGCTGCTGGGCGTCGACCCCGACCCCGTCTTCCACGTGCACCGGGTCGACCTGCACCCCGGCGACAGCCTGGTCCTGGTCACCGACGGCATCACCGAGGCCCGCGCCCCCGACGGCTCCCAGTTCGACGACGAGGGGCTCGACACCGCCCTCGCCCGCTGCGCCCGCCCCACCGCCGGCGACACCCTCGGCCGCCTGATCGACGCGGTCGCCCGCTTCACCGCCGGCAACGTCGGCGAGGACGACCAGGCCGCCCTGGTGCTGACCGCGCAGCCCGCCGTCCCGGCCGACACCGCTACCGGGGCCTGACGCCGCCGGTCCCGCGGCCCGGCCGACCGGCGGGGACGGGACCGAACCGGGCCGGCGCTGTCTGCTCAACGATCCGGCCCGGTTCGACCGGGCCGCCCGTGGACGACCCTCCCGCGCGGGCGGCACGCCCCCGCGGTGAGCAAAGGCCTACCCGGCCGGCGGCGATCCATTCACGCGGTGAGGGGTGCGTCGTCCCGCGACCGGCAACGGCGGCGGGCCGGGCGACGTCGAGCCCGAGGGTGGCGCTCGCGCACGACCACGCAACGGCACCGCCCGTGATCGGGCGGCCGGTCGGCGTTCACCCGATTGCCTATTGGCTTCGTGTGAAACTTTTGGGAGAGTGGGTCGCGGGGGAGTTCGTCATGGACCGGTACGGGGGCCGCGTCCGATCCTCTTCGTTGTCCGGTTCGAGTCGGTGAATAGCGGAGATCGCCTTCCCCGGGTGGACGCGATCTCCCGGCGTTTTCGTGTGAGGCAGCCCGCGGTGGCGGGCCTGGGGGGTATCGGTTGTCCATGTCAGACCAGATGAGTGCGTTCGTCGCCGGAATACCGGTCCTGCGAACGGGGTGCTGCGCCCTTCCCGGACGAGGTCGAGGTCAGCCCGCGCGTCGGGTAGTGCCTGGTCAGCTCGTCGCGGGTGGTCGCGTGCGCTCCCGGGTGCGGATTTCCGCAGGTATTCCGCGATCCTGACCGGACGACCCGCGCATCGGGGTTGTGTCGGTTCACGAACTGTTCGGCGGTGATCGCCGTGCCGCTTCCCGGTTTCGCGCGCACGCGCCGGAACAGTTCCCGGGCAAAACCGACATTTCCCTCTCCATTGCCGTTGTCCGCGATTCCGTGGGCGCGGCGGATCGGTATGCCCGAAAAGCGGTCGATGAATCGAGCACCCGTGGTCCGACGCGGCCGATCGCCGCGCGTACCGCGCTAAATCACCCTAAGGAATGCCGATGACGTCTGTGGCCACCACGACGGAGAACGCCCTGACCAGGATCACGGAAGTCCACACGCTCGGCCCGGCGGGCACGAACTGCGAGCAGGCCGCCAGGGTGTGGCTGGCCAACCGCGGGGTGGAGGGCGAGGTCCGGCTGCACCGCACCCTGGAGACCGCCGTCGAGGAGATGTCCTACGACGGCACGCACGCGCTGCTCGGCTGCGTCGTCTACCCGGACCTGCACACGCTCGTGTTCAGCAACCTGCACCGGCTCGTGCTCGCCGACATGTTCATCATGCCGACGTTCAACATGCTCCTCGCCGCCCGCGAGCAGCGGGAACCGGCCACCGTCTCCACCCACCCCGCGCCGCAGCACCTGGTGCCGGAGGGCATGACGAGGGTGATCACCACGAGCAACGCCCAGGCCGCCTCGGACTGCGCGAACGGCCTCACGGACGGCTGCATCACCACCCTGCCCGCCGCGCGCGAGCACGACCTGGTGGTCCTGCGCGACTACGGCCCCGTGCCGATGGGCTTCACCATCCACGTCCCGGTCGGGACGGCGGGATGAGCGGCGGCCTCGACGACCGCGACGGGTGGATCTGGCTCGACGGCGCCCTGGTGCCGTGGCGCGACGCCCGGCTGCACGTGCTCAGCCACGGCCTGCACTACGCCAGCAGCGTGTTCGAGGGCGAACGCGTCTACGACGGCGTCGTCTTCCGCCTCACCGAGCACAGCACCCGACTGCTCGCCTCCGCCCGCGAGATCGGCCTGACCCTGCCCGTCGGCGTCCCCGAGCTGGACGCGGCGACGGCGCAGGTCGTCGAGGCCAACGGCATCGAGCAGGGCTACGTCCGGCCGATCGCCTGGCTGGGGAGCGACAGCCTGGGCATCACCGCCCCGCGGGCGACCGCGCACGTGGCCGTCGCCGCCTGGGAGTGGCCGCACGTGTTCTCCCCGGACGCCAAGCGGCACGGCATCACCCTCGGCACCAGCGAGTGGGTGCGCCCGTCGCCCAGGATGGCGCCCACCGCGGCCAAGACCGCCGGGCTCTACCAGATCTGCACGCTCGCCAGGCGGGCCGCGGAGGCCGCCGGGTACGACGACGCGCTGCTGCTGGACTACCGCGGCTACCTCGCCGAGGCGACGGGGGCCAACCTGTTCCTCGTCGTCGACGGCGCCCTGCACACCCCGACGTGCGACTGCCTGCTCGACGGCATCACCCGCCAGACCGTGCTGGCGCTCGCGCGGCGACTGGGCATCGAGGTCGTGGTCGGGCACCTGCTGCCCGAGGCGCTCGACCGGGCGAGCGAGGTGTTCGTCACCGGCACCGCCTACGAGGTGCAGCCGGTCCGGTCGGTGGACCACCGCGAGTACGGCGTCGGGCCCGTCGCCTCGCGCCTGCTCGACGCCTACGACGACCTCGTCCACCGGCGGGTCACCGCCGGGGCGGTCTGACCCAGCGACCCCAGGGGGAACGCATGATCGAGATGTCGGCGGCCGAACGCGAGGCCGTCAAGCTGCTGTCCCAGCGGGTCATCCCGCTCTGCAACGAGATCCGCGTCCGCCAGAAGCTCGACGGCCGGATCGCCGACCCGACCGACCACGACCGCGTGCTGGTGGAGGAGCTGCTCGACGTCGCCGTGGACGTGCTGGACCGGATCGGCGACGACGGGTCCGCCGCCGCGTTCGCCGCGGACACGCGGGCGTGGCTCGACGCCGGGCTGGGCACCGTTCCCCTGTTCGACCGCGTGCGCGACGCCGTCGTGCCCGCGCCGGACGGCGCGCTGGGCGTGTTCATCGGCCCGCTGCTGATGACCAACTCCGAACCGCCCGTCCGCCGCGGGTTCGAGGCGTTCGCCGTGCGCCGGCAGGAACCCGAGGCGCTGGCCCTGATGTCGCAGCGGTTCCCGCACCCGAAGAACATCTGCCAGTCCGTGCAGCTGCTCGTCGGCAGCGACGGCATCAGCAGGGGCAACTGCATCGTGTTCTTCCCGGAGAACATCCCGGCCGCGGTCAAGCCGGACAAGCAGGAGTTCGCGATGTTCTTCTTCAACAAGTTCCGCCGCATCTACCAGGCGTTCTCGGTGCCCGCGGCCCGCGCGCTGCTCACCGCCGACTCGCTGCCGATGGTGTCCGGGGCGCTGACGCCGGAGGAGGTCTACGAGGCCCGGTCGCTGTGGGGGTACCTGCACGACTACTTCCACCACCAGGGCCTCAAGCCGTTCGACGAGCACATCCAGGTGAAGATCAACTGGTTCGTCGGCCTGCTGGAGGAGATCAAGGTCGACAGCCAGAGCCTGCTCACCTGCGCCGAGGGCGGTGTCCCGTTCGGTGACGCGGTGATCGAGATGATCCTGCTGGAACGGCTGTTCCGCTACCCGCTCGACCCCAAGGCGGAGCGGGTCTTCGACTCCGGCACCGGGGTGCTGCTGTACTCCTGGCTCAGCGAGCACGGCGCGATCACCCCGGCCGGCGACGGGAAGCTCCGGATGTCGATGCCCGACGTGTACGCGGCGCTGCGCGCCCTGGTCGACGCCATCGAGTCGATCGAGGCGACCGTCACGGACGACGACGACTACCGGGCGACGGCGACGGAGTTCGTGCGGCGCTACCTCCGACCCGGCGCGGACAAGGACAAGTTCGCCTTCACCGAGGAGCAGGAGGTGCTGCGGCGCTACCGGGGCACCGCCGAGCGGGTCCCGGCGCTGAGCTTCGGCGTAGGGGAGCTCTGACCCGGTGCGCGTGGAACGGTGCGCGGCCGACCCGGCGCGGGTCCGGTGTCGGCGCGGTGGCCGGCGGCAGGACGGGCAGCGGCAGGGCGGGCAGTGGCACGGCGGCCAGTGGCAGGGCGGGCCGCGGCACGGCGGGCAGTGGTGCCGCGGCCAGTGGCGCGGGGCGTCGTGAGCTGGCGGGCCCTCCGGGTGCCGGTCATGGCGGTGGGCATGGTGGCCCTGCTGACCGGCGGCTGGGTGATGTCCGGACGGCTGCTGGCGCAGCTGCCGCCGTTGACGGTCGCCGGCGTCCGCACGCTGTTCACCCTGCCGGTGGTCATCGGCCTGGTGCTGGTCAAGGCCAGGTACCGGAAGGCGTCCGTCGTCGCGCTGCGGCGACCGGTGGCGCTGGCCAAGCTGGCGCTGCTGGGGTTCTTCCTCTACTCGGTGTGCACCGTCTTCGCCATCACGATGATCGGGGCGTCCGCGAGCGGCATCCTGGTCGGCCTCATGCCCTGCCTCACCCTGGTCATCGGCGTGGCCGCGTTCCGGGAGCGGTCCACGCCCACCAAGTGGGTCGGGACGGTCCTCGCCGTCGCGGCGTCCGTCGTCTACGGCCTGCGCCACGGCGTCCCGGTCGGCCTGGCGCAGGCCACCGGCTGGACGATCGCGCTCGGCGTCGGCCTGGCGCTGGCGGGGACGTTCTTCTACTCGCTCTACGGGTTCGCCTACCGGGCCGAGATGGGGGACCTGCCCTCGCTCGCGTCCCTGCCGGGGATCGCCGGGGTGGCGACCCTGATGCTGGTCCCCACCGCGCTGCTGATCGGCGAGGACCTCTGGTCCCTGTCCCTGGCGCAGCTCGGGGCGCTGTTCCTGCTCGGGGCGGTCTTCACCGCGCCCGTGTACGTCCTCTCGCACGAACTGGTGCTGGTGCGCGGGCCGCTGTTCACCGCGTCGGCGGCCGTGTGCCTGCCCTTCCTGGTGCGCAGCACCGAATGGGTCCTGGGCGTGGCCCCGGTGTTCACCGTGTTCGAGGTGACGCTGTTCGCGCTCGCCGCCGCGGGCGTGCTGCTCGTGGTCCGCTCGGGGGACCCGACTCGACGGCCGGACGAGGGCCGTGCGCTGAAAGGGGAGAAGTCATCGACAGACCGAGGATCGGACTGATCCACGCGCGGCCCGTGCTGCCGTGGGTGTTCGAGGCGCACGACCGGGTCGGCTGTGAATTCGTCCTCGTGCCCCGCCCCGGCGAGGTCGTCGACGACGTGCCGGACGGCGTCGTCGACGTCCTCCGCTGCGACGTGCTCGGCGACCCGGCCGACGCGCTGCGGGCGCTGCGGTCCTACCGCGACGAGCACCGGCTCGACGGCGTGTTCACGATGGACGACCCGGCGGTGCCGATCACCGCGGTGATCGCGGCGGAGCTCGGGCTGCCGGGCATCTCGCCCGAGGCCGCGGTGAACGCCACCGACAAGCGGGGCGTGCACCGGCTCCTGCGCGCGGCGGGGGCCCACACGCCCGCGTCGGTCGCCGTGCCCGTCGCGGCCCAACCCCCGCCGCTGGGGGACCTCCGGTTCCCCGTGGTGGTCAAACCCGCGTCGGCGTACGGCAGCATGGGCGTGGTCCGGGTGGACGACCCGGCCGACCTCGCCGAGGAGCTGCTCCGGGTGGAGGAGGTGGCCCGGCGGGACCTGCCGCCCGAGTCCGCCGCGCGCGGCCTGCTCGTCCAGGAGTACGTCGACGGCCCCGAGTTCGCGGTGGAGAGCTTCGTCCGGCGGGGCCGGACCTACGTCCACTCCATCGGCTACAAGGGCGAACCGCGCGGACCGTACTTCGAGGAAGGCGTCTACCGCGCCCCGGCGAACCTGCCCCCGGACGTCCGGTCGACCGTCGTGGAGCAGATCGGCCTGGTGAACGAGGCGCTCGGGATCGAGAGCGGACCGGTGCACTCCGAGCTGCGCCTCCGCTCCGACGGGACGCCGTTCGTGTTCGACGTCGGCGCCAGGATCGGCGGCTCCGGGGTGTCGCACTTCATCGTCCGGCACAGCACCGGGATCGACTTCATCGGCAACGCGCTGCGCGTCGCCCTGGGGCGGGAACCGGTGGGGCTCACCGACGAACCGCGGATCACCGGCTACGCCAGCAACTACATCGTGCCGTGCGGCGGCGCCGGGGTGATCCGGGAGATCGCCGGTCTCGACGAGGTCGCGGAGCTGGACTGCGTCGAGCTGACGCCCAGGTTCCTGTTCCCCGGCGACCTCGTCCGGCCCTACCCGGAGTTCTCCGGCAGGCCCGCGTTCGTGATGTCGGTGCACGGCAGCGAGGCCGAGATGATCGCGTTCGACGACCACCTCGACGAGAAGATCTCGATCCACTACCACGACTGAACCACACCCGGGGGGAAATCATGACGTTGAACCTGCACGCGTCCTCGGTGCGCGGCATCGTGCTGACCGCGGCCGACCGCGCACTCGTGGGGGAGCTGGCCGACGGGCTGAGCCGGGTCGAACCCCGCCTCGTCGACGCGCCGGAGTGGGTGGCCGCCGCGCGCCGGACGTCGGCGCGCCTGCCGGCGGCCCTGCGGGAGGCGCTGCGGGCCTTCCGCAACGACCCCGGCGACACGGGGGTCCTGGTGATCGGCAACCTGCCGATCGCGGCGGACGACCTGCTGCCGCCGACGCCGACCGTGATGAACTCCGTGCAGCGGCAGGCGACCGGAGCGGCGGCCGTCAGCGTCATGGTCGACCTCTACCTCGGCGAGCTGGTCTCGTTCCGCGAGGAGAAGTTCGGCGCGCTGCTCCAGGACGTCGTCCCGGTGCCCGGTCGGGAGGAGTTCCAGGGCAACGCCGGGTCGACCCGGCTCCAGATGCACGTGGAGAACGCCTTCCACCCGTTCCGGCCGGACTACCTCTCGCTGTTCTGCCTGCGCAACGACCACGACAACGTCGCCGCGCTGGCAACGGCCTGCGTGCGGCAGGCGGTCCGGCTGCTCCCCGAGGCGACCCTGGCCGTACTCGCCGAGGACCGCTACGTCACCGAGGCGCCCGCCTCGTTCGGCGCGGCCGGCGCCGCGGCCAAGGCCCACGCGGTGCTCGTCGGCGACGTCGAGGACCCGGACGTGCGGGTCGACTTCGCGAGCACCCACCCGCTCGACCAGGCCGCCGGCACCGCGCTGGACGCCCTCGCGGACGCGCTGGCCGCCGTCAGCACCTCCCTGGTGCTGACCCCCGGCACGATGGCCCTGGTGGACAACCGGATCACCCTGCACGGGCGGTCGGCGTTCACCCCGCGCTACGACGGCCGGGACCGCTGGTTGCAGCGCGGCTTCGTGCACCTGGACCTGCGCCGCTCGCGCGCCGTGCGGCCGGGCAACGGGAACGTGCTGACGTGATGCGGGACCAGGGCACGCTGGTCGACCTGCCGGACCGGGACGCGCCCGGGTTCCCCGGCGTGTCGGCGGCGTTGGCGAAGCCCGCCGCCCGGCAGCCCCGGTGGTCGGACGACGAGCACGCCAGGTCCGTCCACGACATGCCGGCGAGCGCACCGCCCGTCGTCCCGGCCGCCGAGGTCGACCGGCTCGGCGCGCACCTCGCCCGGGTGGCGCGTGGCGAGGCGTTCCTGCTCCAGGGCGAGGACCGCGCGGAGGCACCCGACCCCGGTGCCGGTGACCCCGGTGCCGGTGACCCCGAAGCCCGGGTCACGGCGAACCTGCGGACCCTGGCGCAGGCGGCGCTGGTCCTGACCTACGCGTCGGGTCTCCCCGTGGTGCAGGTCGGCCGGTTCGCGGGGCGGCACGCCGGGCCGCGACCACCCCTCGCCGACCCGGCCGGGCAGGCGGCGGACCGGTCACCCGACCCCGCGCGCATGGCCCGGACCTACCTGGACGCCTGCTCCACGACGACCCTCGTGCGCGACCTGACCCGGTCGGGCTTCGCCGACCTGGCGCGGGTGAACGAGTGGAACCGCGAGTTCGTCCGCACCTCCCGCTGGGGGGTGCGCTACGGGGCGCTGGCGGACGAGGTCGACGCGGGCCTGGGGTTCGTGCGCGCGTGCCGCGTCGACACCGGGGCGCTGCGCGGGGCCGAGGTCCACACCTCGCACGAGGCGCTGGTGCTGGACTACGAGCGCGCCATGCTGCGCACGGGCACGGGGCTCTACGACCTGTCCGGGCACTTCCTGTGGATCGGGGAGCGCACCGCCCGGCCCGACGGCGCGCACATCGCCTTCGTCGAGCTGCTGGCGAACCCGATCGGCGTGGGGATCGGCCCGACCGCGACGCCGGACCTGGTCGCGGAGTACGTCGCCCGCCTCGACCCCCGGTTCCGGGCGGGCAGGGTGACGCTGATGGTCGGGATGGGCAGCGACCGCGTCCGCACCGCCCTGCCGCCGATCGTGGAGGCGGTGACCGCGTCCGGGCACGACGTGGTGTGGCAGTGCGACCCGCTGCGCCGCAACGCGCCCGGCGCGAGCCGCTTCGACCGGGTCGTGGACGAGGTGCAGGGCTTCTTCGAGGTCCACCGACGCCTCGGCACGCACCCCGGCGGCATCCACGTCGAGCTGACCGGCGCGACCGACCGCGGTGGTGACCCGGACACCCCGCAAGCCCTGGACCTGGCGTTCCTGACGGGGGAGGTGCTGATGGGCTGAGGCCGACCGGGGCCCGGTCACGCGACGAGCAGCAGCACGCCGATCACCAGCATCACGGCGGCGGTGCCCCCGTGGACGCCGTAGGCCACCGCCCTCGGTCCCTTGCTGCGCAGCACGATCAGCGCGTCGCCGACGGGGATGCCGGTGGCAGCCAGCATGAACCAGCCCAGCACCTGCGGTGTCGCCGCGAGCACCAGGACGAGGACGAAGACGCCCGAGGCGATGTCGCGCACCGCCTTGACGGACAGCCACGCCCGGAAGGTGCGGTCCTCGGTCGGCGTGCCGGGGATGCCGAAGCCCGCCGCGGCCCGCGGCGCGACGAGGGCGCGCACGCCGATGACGATGATGCCCGCGCCGATCAGCAAGGCGAGCGCGGTGGCGGTGGTGGTGAGCACGAGTGGGTCCTCCCCCTGGACGGCGGCACCGCTTCCTAGCGGCGCTAGCAACGACAGCAACGCTACGTTGTCGCCGACAGGATGTCTAGCGTTGCTATGATGCCGCCATGTCCGCCATCAGCGAGCGCCGCGAACGCGAACGCGCCCACCGCCACCGGCTGATCGTCACGGCCGCGCGCGAACTCGCGGAGACCGAGGGCTGGGAGTCGGTGACGACCCGGCGGTTGGCCGACCGCGTCGAGTACAGCCAGCCGGTGCTCTACAGCCACTTCAGCGGCAAGGACGCCATCGTGGGCGCCGTCGCGCTGGAGGGGTTCGCCGAACTCGCCGCCCACCTGCGCCGCGCGCGGCAGGCCGCCGCCCACCCCGACCCCGCCGACCCCGACCCCGACCCCGCCGCCGCAGACGCCGACCCCGACTCCGCCGCCGCAGACGCCGACCCCCCAGACGCCGACCCCGCAGACCTAGACGCCGCAGACGCCGGACGGGCCCTGCGCGCCGTCTGCCGCGCCTACCTGGAGTTCGCGACCGGGCACCCCGCCCTGTACCAGGCCATGTTCGTCCTGCCCACCGACCTGCGGTTCGCGAGCGCCGGGACGCCGCCCGCGATGCGGGCCGGGTTCGACGAGTTCGTCCACTGCTTCCCGCCGGGCGCGCGGCGCGAACTGTTCGCCGAGGTCACCTGGAGCGCGCTGCACGGCATGGCCGTCCTGGCCGACGGCGGCCGCATCCCCCCGGACGGCCAGGAGGGGCGGATCGACCTCCTCGTCACCCGGTTCGCCGACCCCCCGGCGGAAACCGCCACGCCGTAGGGACCGAACCCGACCGGGCGGGAGGACCGCCTCGCCCGGCGGGGAGACTACGGTGGGCACCTGCCGGTCTTCACGGGTCCGGCGAGGGGTGCCCCGGACGGATGACCGGTGGTCGTCACGAAGGGGTTCGTCGTGGCTGTGGTCAACGGTGTGCGCTTCCCCGGGGGGTTGCGGGAGGACGGCTTGCCGGCGGCGCTGTCGGACCCGGCGCGGCTGGCCGCGGTGCGGGCCACCGGCCTGCTCGACACCGCGGCGGAGGAGGCGTTCGACGACCTCGCGCAGATCGCGGCGGCCACCACCGGCTGCGCGCGGGCGTTCATCACGCTGGTGGACGACCAGCGCTCGTTCTGGAAGTCCTGCGTCGGGGTGACCCCGCGCGACCCCGCGCAGCGCCACACCCCGGTGCGGGACAGCTTCTGCTACTTCCTCGTCGGCCTGGCCGGTGAGCGGTTCGTGGTCGACGACGCGGCGACCGACCCGCGCACCCGCGACCACCCCTCGGTGGTGCCGATGAGCATCGGCGCGTGGGCCGGCTACCCGGTGCTCGGACCGGGCGGCGAGGTGCTGGGCAGCATGTGCGTGATCGACGACGAGCCCCGCCGGTGGCGGCCCGAGGAGCTCAAGACCCTGGCCACGCTCGCGCGGGCGGTGGGCAACGAGCTCAACCTGCGCCAGTCGCTGATCACCGCCCGTACCGCCCTGGACACCGCCCGGACCGCGCTGACCGCCTCCAGCCACCTCGCGCGCAGCCTCCAGGACAGCCTGCTGCCCCCGACCCTCACCCCCGTGCCGGGGCTGGAGGTCGCCGCCTCCTACCTGCCCGCGTACGGCGACCGGGTCGTGGGCGACTTCTACGACCTGTTCCCCACCACCGGGCGGTGGTGGGCCACCGTGATGGGCGACGTGTGCGGGCACGGCACCGAGGCCGCCAAGGTCACCGCGCTGGCCCGCTACACCCTGCGCGCCGAGGCCACCCGGCACGCGTCCCCGGCCACCGTGCTCACCAAGCTCAACACCGCCATGCTCGACCAGCGCAGCGACCGGTTCCTCACCGCCGTCTACGCCACCTTCCACGCCACCCGCGGCGGCATCGCCGGCCGCCTGGCCCTCGCCGGGCACCCGCCCGCGCTGATCCGCCGCGCCGACGGCCGCGTCCAGCCCGCCGGGCGCACCGGCACCCTGCTCGGCGTCGTGCGCGAGACCACCCTCACCGACACCCGCTTCCGCCTCGCCCCCGGCGACACCCTGCTGCTCTACACCGACGGCGCCACCGAGGCCCGCCCACCCGTCGACGGCGACGGCGACGGCGAACGCCCCCAGTTCGGCGAGGACACCCTCGCCCGGGTCCTGGCCGAGTGCCGCGGGATGGACGCCCGGCAGACCGTCACCCGCCTCGGCGACGCCATCACCGAGCACGACCGAGGCCGCCCCGACGACGACACCGCCCTGCTGGCGCTGCGCGTCCCGCCGGACCCCGGTCACCGCACGCCGTGAACGGCCCGGCGACCGGCGGACCGCGACCGCCGCCTCGCCGCCGCGCCCGGAACGGCCTCCGCCGACGCCGCTACCCGGTCACGCACGAGATCCAGTAGCCGCCGTCCTGGTGGCGCACGCCGTGGGTCTCGCTGGCGAACCCCGGGAACCGCCGGTCGAACGCCTCCAGCACGCGCAGGTAGCGGAGGAGCGCGCCGTCGGGCGAGCCGACGCGCTCGCCGGGCACCAGCACCGGGATGCCGGGCGGCGTGGTCGTGACCTGGGTGGCGACCACGCGGTCGGCCAGGGCGTCCAGGGCGACGAGTTCGGTCTCGCCGCGGATGAAGCGCTGGTGCGCCTCGGCGGGCGTCATCACCGCCGTGGGCGGCGTGGGGCTGGTGAACGCCTCGTTGAGCAGCTGCACGACCTTGGCGTCGGCGAGGGTGTGGTGCATCTCGGCGCACAGCTGCGGCAGCGTCAGCCCCCGGTACCGCGCGGGGTGGGCCTTCACCAGGTCCGGCAGCACCTCGCCCAGCGGGGCGCCGTCGTCGTGGAGCTGCTTGAAGTCGGTGAGCGCGTCGAGCAGCGTGCCCCACTTGCCCTTCGTGATGCCCATGGAGAACAGCACCAGGAACGTGTAGACGTCGGTCTTCTCCACCACGATCCGCCGGGTCTCCAGGTACGCCGTCACCACCCGGGCCGGGACGCCGAACGCCGACACCCCGCCGAGCGCGTCGACGCCGGGGCAGGTGACGGTCACCTTGACCGGGTCGAGCAGGCAGAAACCGGGTTCCAGGTCGGGGAAGCCGTGCCACTCGGCACCCGGCTCCAGCGCCCAGCAGCCCGGGTCGGTGCGCAGCAGGTCGAGCGGGGCCTCGTGGAACGGGACGCGCTCGTCGGTGACCTCGGTCGGCTGCCACACGCCGAAGAACCACGGCGGCCGGTCGCCCGCCTCGGCCAGCCGCCTGCCGAGCCGGATCATCGCCTGCCGGAACCGGACCGCCTCGGTGATCGCCTCGGTGGTCAGCCAGTTCCCGGCCGGGCCGTCCATCATGCCCGCCGCCACGTCGCACGAGGCGATCATCGGGTACAGCGGCGACGTGGTGCCGTGCATCATGTACGTCTCGTTGAACCGGGACCGGTCGAACGGCGCCTTCCCGCCGGACTTCACGTGGATCATCGCGGACTGGGACAGCGCGGCCAGCAGCTTGTGCGACGAGTGGGTGGCGAACACGGTCGGGCGCTGCCCGTCCGGCGTCCCGTCGCCGTCGACCGCCATCCCGTAGCGGCGCGCGTAGAGCGGGTTGAACCGGCCGTAGGCGAACCACGCCTCGTCGAAGTGCAGGGTGCGGGTGGACGCGCCCAGCAGTTCGGCCACCCGGGTGGTGTCGTAGCAGAGGCCGTCGTAGGTGGAGTTCGTGATGACCGCGTACGACGGGTCCGGGCGCACCGCGCCCGCCGCGATCGGGGTGCGCCCGACCTGCTCGCGCACCGCGTCCGCGGTCAACCGGTGCGGCGGGACGGGCCCGGTGATCCCGTAGCCGTTGCGGGTGGGCACCAGGTAGACGGGGCGCGCGCCGGTGAGGACGACGCCGTGGTTGATCGCCTTGTGGCAGTTGCGGTCGAGCAGGGTGATCTCGTCGTTGGCGACCGCGCTGTGGATGATCATCCGGTTGGACGTCGACGTGCCGTGCAGCACGAAGTAGGTCTCGTCGGCGCCGAAGATCCGCGCGGCGTTGCGCTCGGCCTCGCCGACCGGGCCGGTGTGCTCGAACAGCGAGCCGAGTTCGCCGACGGACACCGAGATGTCGGTGCGGAACAGGCGTTCGCCGAAGTAGTCGAAGAACGCCCGACCGACCGGCGACTTGAGGAACGCGATGCCGCCCGCGTGGGCCGGGGTGTGCCACGAGTACGGGTGGGTGTCGTCGAACCGGCGCAGTTCGCGGAAGAACGGCGGCAGGACGTGGTCGAGGTACTGGCGCGCGGCGAAGTCGACGCGGCCCGCGATGAAGTCGGGCGTGTCCTCCAGCAGCCAGATCCAGCCGTTGACGACCTCGGAGACCCACAGCGGCGTCTCGTCGCTGTAGTCGCCGGTGGTCAGCAGGAACACGGGCAGCCGCGAGGAGAACCGGTCCAGCAGCATCCGCAGCACGCCGCCCGGGACGGCCGGGCCGCCGGCGGGGGGCTGGAGCGGGCCGCCGACCAGTTCCCAGCTCACCACGGCGGCGGTGAGGTCGGCCTGGGCGGTGATCGCGGAGGCGGCGTCGGCGGTGGAGTGCACGACCATCACCTCGTACCCGCAGTCGCGCAGGTGCGCGCAGACCTGCGCGACCTTCGCCGCCGGCACGGTGCTGTCCTCGGTCGGTCGCTCGGTGGCGATGAGGATGGTGGACCGGGTCACAGGATCAGCTCCCTCGCGCGGCGTGTCCGTCGAGCGTAGGAAGCCGCGGCGGCCCACCACCGCACTGTCACCGGAACGGGGAGCCCCCCTTACCCGACCGTGTGACGGCCGCGATCGGGACGGCGTGCGTCCACTCGCGACCGCCGCCACCGGGGGCGACGTGCCCCCGGCGGCGGACCGGTTCCACCTGATCGCGAGCAGCCCGCGGGACGCGGGTCAGTTGCCGCCGTCACCGCCGTGGGAGCCGGCCGTGGAGCCGTCGCCGGCACCGTGCGGGCCGAGCCGGGCCCGTGCCGTCGTGTCGGCACCGGACCGCCCCGTGGTGTCGGCCGGTGCCACCAACCCCGCCCGTCGAGCGCGGTCGCGCCGTTGGACCAGGTGCGCCACCAGCAGCAGGACCGCGCAGAAGACCACGACGCAGGTCCAGGTCGGCACAGCCATCACCTCGCCGTCGTCGGTCGATGTCCGGGTGGGGCACCAGTGTGCGCCGGGGTGGGCCCGTCCGACAGGGACTTGGGCATCGCTTGGCATTCCACGCGATCGACGGAAAGGACGGTGTCGCGTCGTCCGCGAGCGGTCAGGTCGTGGCGCAGGTGACGGTGGGCACGGGGTTGGCGCCGGTGGAGGTGCCGGTGAAGCCGAACGCGGTGGTGGCGTTGACGGCGATCCTGCCGTTGTAGGCGGCGTTGCGCACGGTCACGTCCTGGCCGGTGACGGTGGCCACGCCGTTCCACGCGTTGCCCACGGTCTGCCCCGGGGCCAGGGCCCACCTGACGGTCCACCCGGTCGTGGCGGTGGTGCCGGTGTTGCGGACGGTGACCTCAACCTGGTAGCCGCCGTGCCACTGGCCGGTCACGCGGTAGGTGGCGGTGCAGCCGCTGCCGTTCCCGCCGGTCGTGGTGGTCGTCGTCGTGGTGGTGGTCGTGGTGCCGCCGAGTGCTTCGTGAACGGCCCAGTAGGAGGGCTTCTTGGCGAAGCCCTCGTCGTAGATCAGGGCCGCGCCCTCGCCCGGGAAGACCGAGGGGATCCAGGAGTGGCCGTCGGAGAAGTCCCACACCGTGATGCCGACGCAGCGGGTCACGGCCAGGCAGGCGTCGACCACGGCCCGGTAGTCCCGCGCCTGCTGGGCGTCCTTGGCGGCGTCGCGGGGCGTGCGCATGCGGATGTCGAGCTCGGTGATGGCCACGTCGACGCCGAGGTCGGCGAAGCGCTTGATGTTCTGCTGGAGGGTGGCGGGCACCTGGCCGAGGACGAGGTGGGCCTGCATGCCGACGCCGTCGATGGGGACGCCCTGCTGCTTGAACGACTTCACCAGCTCGTACACGGCGTCGCTCTTGGCGCCGATGCCCTCGATGTTGTAGTCGTTGTAGTAGAGCTTGGCGTTCGGGTCGGCGGCGCGGGCGGCCTTGAACGCCTCGGCGAGGTAGCCGTCGCCGAGCTTCTGCTGGAACACCGACTGCCGCCGGGTGCCGTCCTCCTCGAACGCCTCGTTGACCACGTCCCAGTGCACGACCTTGCCCCGGTAGTGGCCGGCCACGTTGGCGATGTGGTTGCGCATCACGCCGAGCAGCTCGCCGGCGGGCACGCCGGCGACCCAGTCGGGGAGCTGGTTGTGCCACACGAGGGTGTGGCCGCGCACGATCTGGTCGTGCGCCTGGGCGAAGGCGACGATCTGGTCGGCCTGGGTGTAGTCGAACCGCCCGCGGCTGGGTTCGGTGTACTGCCACTTCTGGGTGTTGCCGACGGTGATCTGGTTGAACTCGCTGCCCAGCACCGCGGTGTAGGGGGCGTTGGTCAACGTCGGGTTGTCCGTGGCCGAGCCGAAGTAGCGGCCCTTGGCGGCGGCGAGCTGCCCGAGCGTCGAACCCGGCCCGGCGGTGGACGGCGCGGCGACCGCCAGGCCGACGGCGAGCGTGCCCGCGACGGCGGCGGCCGTCACGGCGAGGACGCGGCGCGCACGCCCTGCTGGTGCTGACATGTGTCGTCTCCTGACATCGGTGTCGGGACCGGCCGCGTCGCACGGGGGCTCCGGCGTCGGTGGCGACGGGTGCCGCTGCGGTGGACGTCCACCGAAGGTCGAAAGTTTCGATAGTGGGACCGATAGACTTTGATCAGCGAGTCAATGTAGTCACGCCCCGTTCGGCCAGTCAACGCGCGCGGGTGCTAAAAGTCCTTGCGGTAGCTTTAGCTTCCACTGTCGCATGTGGATGAAAGAGCGGTGCGGGGGCGCGTCGGCGGCAGCCGGCGGTCCGGGGTGGCAGGGCGGCGGCCGAACACGTCCGGGGCGGCACGACGCGGCGCACGCCGCCCGGGCGGACTGCCCCGGCCGCCACGTCGTCGTTCGCGCCGCCCCGGGCAGGACGAGGTGCTGCCGGCCGGGCGGTCGTCAGCGCCCCGTGCCCGTGCCCGGGTCCGGCGCGTCGATCACGCGCCGAGGTCGCCCCGCGGACCGGACGGCACCCCCGCGGCGGGGTGGGTCGGCTCGTCCGCGGGGAAGGTGACACCGGTCAGCTCCTCGGAGATCCGCCAGAT
This sequence comes from Saccharothrix sabaoui, assembly GCF_051756985.1. Classification (NCBI taxonomy): domain Bacteria; kingdom Bacillati; phylum Actinomycetota; class Actinomycetes; order Pseudonocardiales; family Pseudonocardiaceae; genus Saccharothrix; species Saccharothrix sabaoui. The sequence goes on along the minus strand of NZ_JBPKJK010000078.1, from coordinate 11,580 downwards.
CCGCTCGGCGTCCTCCTCGCCGCGCAGCCGGGAGTACAGGGCCTGTTCGGCCGGCGCGCCGGACAGGTGCCCGGGACCGCCGGGGCCGTACAGGCGCGCACCGCGCGCGTCCGGCGAGGTGGCGGCCAGCAGGGCCGGGAGCAGCGCGGTCTCGACCGTCCCGACCAGGATGCCGCGCCGGGAGAGGGCGCGGATGAGGAGCACGCCGGCGGTGTCCCGCGCCCGGTCGACCTCGGGTCGCGCGGCCAGGAGGTTGGTGGGGGCGATGCCGGGGTGGGCGAGGTTGCTCGTGACGCCCCAGCCGCCGGCCCGGCTGCGGCGGTCCAGTTCGAGCCCGAACAGGCCGAGCGCGATCTTGGACTGGCTGTACGCGCGGCCACCCCGGTAGGACCGCTCCCAGTTCAGGTCGTCCCAGTTGACGGCGTAGTGGTTCGCGGCGATGCTGAGCTGCGATGTCACCCGCGCACGTCCCGCGCGCAGCAGGGGCAGCAGGTGGGCGACGAGGGCGAAGTGCCCCAGGTGGTTGCTGCCGAACTGGAGCTCGAACCCGTCGGCGGTGGTCTGCCGCTGGGGCGGGGTCATCACACCGGCGTTGTTGACGAGGACGTGGATCGGGCGGTCCTCGGCGCGCAGCACGGCCCCCAGCGCGGCGACCGAGCCCAGCGACGACAGGTCCAGCTCCCGCAGGGACAGGACCGCCCCGGGGTGCTGCCGCGTGATCCGGGCGATAGCCGCCTCGCCCTTGCGGGGGTTGCGGACGGGCATGACGACCTCCGCCCCGGCGGCGGCGAGGCGGGCCGTCAGCGCCAGTCCGACGCCGTCGCTGGCGCCGGTGACGACGGCGAGCTTCCCGGAGAGGTCGGGAACGGTGATGTCCGGTCGAGTGCGTGCCACGTGCGGCTCCTGGTTCGTCGGGGAGGGGTGCGACCAGGTTGCGCCCGGTCGGCGGGGGACATCCACGGCCTGTCGATCCCAGGCCCACCGGGCCCCGCCACGTCCCCGGAAGGGGGGATCGGCAGTCCGAGGCAGCCGCCCGGCGCGGGTGCCAGGATGGTGACCAGCACCGGAGCCGGAGGGGGAGCAGTCGTGATCGACCGAGCCGGGCTGGCCGGGTTCCTGCGCCGCCGCCGCGAGTCGCTCCAACCGGAGGACGTCGGTCTCCCGCGCGGACCGCGGCGCAGGACCGCGGGGCTGCGCCGGGAGGAGGTCGCCGTGCTCTGCCACATCTCCACCGACTACTACAGCCGGATCGAGCGGGAACGCGGACCGCGCCCGTCCGAGGAGATGATCGCCTCGATCGCGCAGGGGCTGCACCTGTCCCTCGACGAACGCGACCACCTGTTCCGCCTCGCCGGCCACAACCCGCCCGCGCGGGGCACGACCAGCGAGCACATCAGCCCCGGCCTGCTCCGCATCCTCGACCGGCTCGCCGACACCCCCGCCGAGATCGTCACCGAACTCGGCGAGACGCTCCGGCAGACCCGGCTCGGCGTCGCGCTCACCGGCGACACCACCCGCTACACCGGCCCGGCCCGCAGCATCTGCTACCGGTGGTTCACCGACCCGGCCACCCGGGCGCTGTACCACCCCGACGACCACCCGCTGCACTCGCGCGTCTTCGTCGCCGGGCTGCGCAAGATGGTCACGCTCGGCGGGCCCGGCTCACGGGCCGCCTACCTCCAGGAACTGCTGCTCGCCGAGAGCGAGGAGTTCCGCGCCGTCTGGGACGAGCACGAGATCGGCATCCACTACAACGAGGTCAAGCGCTACGTGCACCCCGACCTCGGCTTCCTCGAACTGAACTGCCAGACGCTCCTCGACCCCGTCCAGGGGCACCTGCTCCTCGTCCACACCGCCGTCCCGGGCAGTGAGAGCTACGACAAGCTGCAACTCCTCTCCGTCCTCGGCCCCCGGCACCCCGACGAGGACCGGCTGGGCGAACCCCACCGGTAAACCGGGGGCGGCCGGGGCGCGCGGTCGATACGATCCGGCTACTCGTGGAGTGGATCAACGGCAGATCGCCCCGCTTCGGTCGGGGAGGGTGCGGGTTCGAATCCCGCCTCCACGGCCGACCGACCGTGGAGTCCGTGATGCCCGAAGAGTTCCGCACCGCCTCACCCGGCTACGCGACCGGCCGACTGGCGCGGGCGCTGGACGCGGTGGCCTCGGCGAGCACCGGGGCCGACCGCGAGCGGGCGCTGCGCACGCTGCGGCGCTGGGAGGACGTCGTCACCGGGATGGCCGACGGCACGCTCGCGATCGGCTCCCGCACCCCGGTCGCGGACACCCCGGCGTGGGTGACGCCGGAGGTCGCGCACGGCGGGTTCGCGACCGGCCGCCACCTGGCCGAGGTGCCGCTGTCCGAGGACGAGGCGGCCCGCGTCGCCTCCCTCCCGGACGACGTGCCCGGCGGGAACGGGCGGGAGCGGCTCAACCTCTGGTACCTCGGGGACGCCGGCCAGGCCGAGCTGCTGGACGTGCTCCGCCGCGGCCACTACCGGGTCGAGGTGCCGGAGGACGCGGCACTGCCCGTCGTGGCGCTGCTGCTGGACAAGGGCTTCCCGGAACAGGCCCTCGACCTGGTCGCCGAACTGCGCCCGCTGATGCACCGGCTGCGACTGGTGCCGCCCTTCGAACCGGTCGCCCGGCCCTCCGGCTCCGCCGTCCGCCTCGGTTCGGTGGCGGACGTCGTCGGGTCGCTGCGCTCCGTGCGGGTGCCGGCGCAGCTCGCCGCGATGCGCGACGCGCTGACCGTGTGGGACCCGCTCTACGAGCGGCTGGTCGCGCTGTGGTGCCGCACCGTCGACGGCGAGCTGCCGCACCTCGGGGAGGACGGGGACGTGCGCGGCGGCCGGCCGTGCCGGGTGTGGCCCGCCGACTGGGCGGCGTCCCGGGCCGAGTGGCTCGCGGACTTCGCCGAGACGTGCCGCACCCACGCGCCCTCGGGCAGGCAGACCAACCCGAAGAGCAACTTCGCGCGGCTGCACCGCGCGCTGGAGTCCTGCCCGGAAGGCGGCGACGCGCTCACCGCGCGGGAGGCCGGCTGGGTCCGCCGCGTCATCGCGGGCACGGTGAGCCGCCGCGGCGTCCCCGGGACCGCGCGGCGCGCCGCGTGGCGCGCCACCCACGTGGCGACCGTCGCCGCGCCGACGAACGCCGCGCTCGCCGGCGTGCTGGCCACGAGGCTGGACCGGTACCCGGCGGACGGCGGCCTGCCGTCGCTCGACGTCGTGACGGCCGCGGTGTCCGGGACCGAGGCGACCGCCGAGGTCCCCGGCGGCACCGCGATGCCCGACCACCTGGTGCGCAAGGCGGCGCGGGCGCTCGAAGCGCCGGCGGACGAGCTGGTGCGCCTCGGCGTGCTCACGTCGGGGGAGACGCTCGCGAAGGTGCTGCCGCAGCTCACCGCGCGGCTGCTGAGCGCGGCGATCGACGACCCGGTCGTGGCGGGGCTGCACGAGCGGACCTACACCGCGTTCCGGCGTCGCCGCGGCCTGCTGCTGCTCAACCTGGAGCACCAGGTGCGGTTCACCGAGCTGCCCTGGGTGGACGCGCTCGCCCTTTACCGCTCGCCCGAACCGAGCAACACCAAGGCCGCCCACCGGGCCCTGCGGCAGACCGTCGTGCTGGCCCTCACCGCGTTCCCGCACGCCCTGCTGCCGAACCCGCTGGTGACCGAGCTGAGGGCGCAGGCGGAGCAGGCCGGGCTGGCGCTGCCGCTCGTGGAGGAGGTGGCCGCGGACATCTTCACCGGCACGTTCACCACCAAGTGGCGCGACGCCGGCGTGGTGGCGAGCCGCCTGCTGGCCGGCACGCCCTACGCGGACTACTACGACCTGCCGGCGGACTGGCCCGAACCCCGGCGCGCGGTCCTGCGCTGGGGCAAGCGGACCGCCGAGGACTTCACCGCGCTGTGCCGGCGGCGGGCGGGCACCCCCGGTGGCTCCACCGCGGCGAACGGCATGGTGCTGGAGCAGAGCCAGGTCCTCACCACGCACAACCTCGCCGTGCTGGTCGACGGCCTGGACCTGACCGACGAACTGCGCGAGCACGCGCCGCGGTCGGCGTGGCAGGCGTTCGGGTGGACCCTCCGCAGGCTGGCCCAGCGCCCGGACCACCGGCACGCGGCGCTCATCCAGGTGAAGAACGCGGCGTACGCGTGGCGGCAGGCCCTGTTCCTGCTCAGCTTCTGCGAGCCCGCCGTGCGGCTCGCCCACGCGGAGAGGCTGGCGGGCGAGGCGCGCGGCACCGTGCTCGAACCGGCGGTCGACGGTCTGCTGCACGTGCTCGGCGGTGGCCGCTTCACGGCGGACGGGACGGCACTGGGCGGGACGGGCGTGCGGTTCCTCGGCTGGACCGACGGCACGAGCCCGTTCCTGACCCGTCCCGACCGCCGCTGACCCCGACCGCCGCTGACCCCGACCGCGGGGTCCCCAGGCGCCCGGGGATCACTCGAAGGGGTTCTTCGCCTCCTCGCGCCGCGCCTCCCGACCGGCGCGCGTCCTGGCACAGAGCCGCACTACGCGGGGTGGACCCGCACGGGCAGGGAGTCCCAAGCCCGCAGGGTGTTGTTGTGGTGCCGCCTGGTCGGCCCGGCGACCTCCAGGCGCTCGACCCGGGCCGCCAGCGCGGTCAGCAGCGCTTCGGCCTCCAGGCGGGCGACGTGCTGCCCGACGCACTGGTGCAGGCCCGTGCCGAAACCGACGTGGCCGGACGGGTCGCGGGAGAGGTCGAAGGCGTCCGGGTCGGCCCACCTGCGCGGGTCGCGGTTGGCCGCGCCGAGGGACAACAGGATCTTCCCGCCCTCGGGGACGACGGTCCCCGCGACCTCGACGTCCCGGGTGGCCGTGCGGAAGAACGTCTGCACCGGCGACCCCCAGCGCACCGCCTCGTCGAACGCCACCCGCGTCAGGTGCGGTTCGGCGCGCAACCGCCGCCACTGCTCCGGGTGCGTCGCGAAGGCGTGCAGCACCGCCGCCAGCCCGTGGACCGTGGTGTCGACCCCGGCGGAGAGCAGCGAGCGCACCACCAGCGGGGCCTGCTCGTGGGTGATGTCGCCGTGGTCGGCGGCGGCCCAGATCGCGGCGCCGAACCCGTCGTCGGACAGCACCTCGCGGGCGCACCGCGCGTCGACCCAGCCGGCGAGCCCGCCGATGCGCGGCAGTCCCGCGAGCACGAGGTCGTTGCGGGGCCCGAAGGCGTTGAACAGGTGGTCGCCGTAGGGCAGCAGGTTCTCCCGGCCCTCGCGCGGGATGCCGACCGCGTCCGGGAACACCCGCAGCGGGAACGCCCGGGCCAGCCCCGTGACCGCGTCGAACTCGCCCTCGGCCACGACCTCGTCGACCAGGTCCCGGGCGTCGGCGAACCACTCGGCGCGCAACCGCCGCAGCGCACGCGGCCCCAGCACCCCCGACAGCACCGCCCGGGGCGCGTCGTGGTGCGGCGGGTCGGCCTCCAGCAGCGGGCTCGGCGGGCGCCACGGCCCCTCGTGGCGGAAGTCGCCCAACCCGACCCCGGCGGCGGACCGGAAGCCCTGCCAGTCGACCAGCGCGGCGCGCACCTGCTCGTAGCGGCCCATCGCGTGCACGCCGTACCGGTCGAGGTGGACGACGGGCCCGGCGTCGCGCAGCCACGCCTGGAACGCCGTCGGTTCCTCCAGCACGTCGGGGGAGAACGGGTCCGCGTCGGTGGTCGGCACGGTCGGGGCGTGCGGCACGCGCGGGGAGGTCGGGGAGGTCGGGGAGGTCGACACGGAACCACTCCTTCGTGGTCAGAGGTCGAGGACCAGGCGGTCGGAGCGCGACCGCGACACGCACGGGAACAGGCAGTCGCCCGAGGCGCGCTCGGCGTCGTCGAGGATCGAGTCGCGGTGGTCCGGCTCACCGCCCAGGACGGTGGTCTCGCAGGTCCCGCACGTCCCCCGGCGGCAGGAGGACAGCACGGCGACCCCGACGCCGTTCAGGGCGTCGAGCACCGACTGCCCCGGCGCGACGACCACGCTGCGGCCGGAGCGGCGCAGCTCGACCTCGAACGGCTCGTCCCGCGCCGGCGCGCCCCGGTCCTCGGGCACGAACCGCTCCGTGCGCACCTGACCCGGCGGGTGCTCGGCGCACAACCCCTCCACCGCCCGCAGCAGCGCGGCCGGGCCGCAGCAGTAGACCTTGGTGGCCGAACCGGGGGAGGGCAGCCAGGCGGCCAGGTCCGGCAGGCCGCGCACGTCCTGCGGCACGACGACGACCTTGTCGCCGTAGGCGGCCAGCTCGGGCAGGAACGCCATGCCGCGCAGGCTGCGCCCGCCGTAGAGCAGGCGCCAGTCGGCGCCGACCAGCTCGGCCTGCCGGACCATCGGCAGCAGCGGGGTGATGCCGATGCCGCCCGCGACGAACAGGTAGGACGGGGACGGGACCAGGCGGAAGTTGTTGCGGGGACCGCCGAGCGACACCCGGTCGCCGACGCGCAGCCCGTCGTGCACGAACACCGAACCGCCGCGACCCGCGGGGTCGCGCAGCACCGCCACCCGGTAGTCGTACGGGTCCCACCGGTCACCGCACAGCGAGTACTGGCGGACCAGCCCGCCCGGCAGCACCAGGTCGACGTGCGCCCCCGGCGCCCACTCCGGCAGGCGGTCCCGCGCGGGGCCGCGCAGGGTGAGCGCCACGACGTCGTCGGCGACCGGCGACTTGTCCACCACGACCAGTTCGACCAGCGCGTTCTCGGCGGGGTTCATCGTCATCGATGCTCCTCGGGGGTTCCCGGGCTGCTCGGGGTTGCCGGTGGGGTCCGAGGGTGCCGCCGCGGCGGTCCGCGGCACCACGGCGCTCTCACTGGTCGAGAGGGAACCTCCCGCGGGCCCGCTGGCCCAGCGCCCGCGACACCCCGCGCGCCGCCGCGCGCAGCACCGGGACGGCCGTGCGGGCGTCGTCGTCGTTGGGCACGACCACCGACAGCGCGGCGACGACCGCGCCCGTCGCGTCCCGCACCGGCACGGCGGCGCCGGTGGCGTGCTCGTCGATGAACCCGGGGCAGAAGGCATACCCGTCGCGGCGCACGGCCGCCAGCAGGGCGCGCAGCCGGCGCGGGTCGACCACGGTGTGCGGGGTGTAGCGGCGCAGGGGACCGGCCAGCACCCGCTCCTGCCGCTCGACCGGTCCGAAGGCGAGCAGCACCAGGCCCGCCGACGAGGCGTGCGGGGGCAGCCGGCCGGCGATCCGGGTGACCGCGGCGACCGCGCCGGGCGCGGACAGGCGTTCGACGAACAACGCCTCGCCGTCGGCCGGCACCGCCAGCTGCGCGTGGTGCCCGACCACGGCGTGCAGGTCCTCCAGGAACGGCATCGCCGCCTCGCGCAGGCCCGACGCGGGGCAGGCGCGGACCGCCAGCTCCCACATCCGCACGCCGACGCCGACCCGGCGGTGCTCGTCGCGGCTCAGCCAACCGAGGCGGACCAGCTCCTCGACCAGCCGGGACGCGGTCGCCAGGTGCAGGCCGCCGCGGCGGGCGACGTCGGTGACCCGCAGGGTGGGGTGGTCCTGGTCGAACGCCTCGAAGATCCGCACCACGCGGGAGAGCACGGACCCCCCGTCGGCACCCCTCACGGCGGTCCTCCCGGGTCGGGGAGCACCGGCGGGACCGGTGCGCCTGCCGGTCCTCGGCGACCGGCACCACTGACCCCCAGTCTCGGGATCACCGCCGCCGCGCGGAAATCACTTCTGCTGACCCCGGGTATCCACCGCGTCGATGGTGGAGGGCGTCGCCGGGTCCGCGCGGTGGCGGGCGGTGCCGTTCGTCAGCCGCGCAGGAAGTCGACGATCGCCGCCCGGAAGTCGGGGTGGCCGCCCGTGCTGCCGTGGTCGCCCGCCACCAGGCGGAGCCGGGCGTCGGGAACGGCGTCGGCGAGCACCCGGGGACGTGCGGCGAGCGGGTCGTCGTCGCCGGCGAGGACGAGCGTCGGGGCGGTGACGGCGGCGAGGTTGATGACGCCCCGGTGCACGGAACGGGCCTGCGCGGCGAGGGACGGCAGGTCCGCCCCCAGCGCCTCGGCGAACGCGCGCACACCCGCGACCTCGGGCGGCAGGGCGGCGGGGTCGTCGGCGAGGAGCGCTTCGGCGAGGACGGTGTCGGGCAGGACCCGGGTGTCGACGCCGCCGAGTTCGACGACCGCGGCGCCGACGCCGCCGACGACCAGCCTGCGCACGGCGGGTTCCCCGGCGGCCGTGAGGAGCGCGACGACCGCGCCCATCGAGTAGCCGACGAGGTCCACGGCGGGGGCGTCGAGGGTGGCGATGACGGCGCGCAGGTCGCGGGCCATGCGCCGTTCGCCGTAGCGGCCGGGGTCGGGCGACTTCCCGGACCGGCCGTGGCCGCGCGCGTCGACCCCCACGACGGTGCGCCCGGCGGCGGTGAGGGCGGCGACCGTGCCGCGCCCGGCCCAGTCGACCAGCGTGTCGGCGGCGAAGCCGTGCTGGAGCACCACCGGCACGGGGTGCGGTGAGGTACCGGGGTCGGGGTCCCAGTGGTGGTGGGCGATCACGGTGCCGTCGTCGACGACGAGGGTGGCGGTCCGCGCCGGCGCGGCTGCGGTCGGGGAGTCGGTCACCGGGTTACCTCCTCGGCTCGTACCGCAGTGCCACCGCCCCCGAGGCGAACTCCAGCCGGTCCACGAGCGCCAGGTCGACCAGCTCCGACAGCCCCGCGAACACCGTCGGCCCGCGTCCCGCGATCCGGGGGTGCACCACGAACTCGTACTCGTCGATCAGCCCCAGCTCCGCCAACGCCAGCGGGAGTCGCACGCCGCCGACGAACAACCCCCTGCCCGGTTCCCGCTTGAGCCGCTCGACGGCCTCGCCCAGGTCCCCGCGCACGAGTTCCGCGTTCCAGTCGACCCGCTCCAGGGTGCTCGACACGACGTGCTTCCGCGCCGCGTCGATCGTCCGGGCGAAGGGCTCCGCCCACCCGGGCCTCGTCCCCGCCGGCGCGGCCGGTCGCCACGCCGCCTCCATCATCCCGTAGGTCACCCGTCCGAAGAGGAGCGCGTCGGCCCGGTCGAGGTTCGCGGTGTGGTGGCGGTGCAGCTCTTCGTCCGCGGGGATCGCCTCGTGGTCGCAGCACCCGTCCAAGGTGACGTTGACGGAGTACCGGAGGGGTCGCATCCGGCAAGGGTACGGGTGACCTGCCGGTGTCAGTCGAGGCGCAGGACGGTTTCCTCGATCTCCGCGTTCCGGGCGGAGGCGTAGGAGGTCTCGGTGCCGACGACCGCGAAGCCCGCCCTGCGCAGGACCTTGAGCGACCCGAGGTTGTCACTGGCGGCGCGGGCGTGCAGGGGGCGGGTCGCGAGCGCGTCGAGGAACAGGGCCAGCGCCCGGCCGGCGACCCCCCGGCCCCAGACCGCGCGGTCGACCCAGTAGGTGATCTCGGTGTCGCCGTCCACGACGAAGGAGGCGATGCTGCCGACGAGGCGGCCGTCGAGGGTCACCGCGCGCAGCACGCCGTCGGGCAGGGCGCGCACCTTGGCCATGTGCGCGTCGAACGCGGCGCGGTCGTCGGGGTCCTCGGCGGTGAAGGCCGCCATCCGGACCGACTCGGGGTCGCGCATCTGCTCGAACAGCGCGTCGAGGTCGGCGTCCTCGACCGGCCGCAGTGCCACCTCTGCCACGGTGTCCTCCTCGACCTCGTCCGCCCGGGCTCGCGGGAACGTACCAGTGGCGACCGACAGGTCCGCCGTGGCCGGCCGGTGCGCCCTCGACCGCGCCCTCGACCGCGCCCTTGACACCGCCGGCACTTGCTCGCACACTGGGACGGCCGCGAATGTTAACGCAAACATCTGTGGTTGCCGAGGAGATCAACGATGAACTCTTCACCCTCTCGCGAACGTCCCCGTGCGAGATCCCGACGGGAGATCCGGGTCGATCCGCGGCGTGAATGAACCGCCGCCGAGGTAGGACCACCGACTCCGTCCTCAATGGACACACAAGTCCCGATCGGCCGTCGACGGCTCCCCCGCCGGGCGGTCGCCGACGCATGTGCACGTTCACACTCCAGCGCAACCCAGTGATGGGACGTTCCATGACACTGATCACGGCACCCGGCGGTCGCCCGTCGGAGTCACCGGGGAGAACCCGGTCGTCGCGCCGGTCGCTCCTCGCCCTCGCGGTGACCGCGCTCGCCGCGGCGGCGGCGCTCGTCGCCCCCGCGCCGCCCGCGAACGCCGCCACCAGCCAGTTCCGCGGCATGAACTGGGCCGTGCTGGGCGACAACTTCAGCACCGGTGCGCTCGTCGTGCAGGGCCTGAACCGGTCCGACAGCTACGCGACGGTGCGGGCCAAGGCCAACGCCCTCTACGACGACATGGCCGCCACCCTGGGGGTCAACACCGTCCGGCTGCCCGTCAACACCCACACCGTGGCCGACACGACCTGGTGGAACGCCTACCGGGGCGCCGTCGACGCCGCGACCGAGCGGGGGTTCAAGGTCATCCTCGCCTACTGGGAGGACGGTGCCGCCTCCGGCGGCAGGATCACGAACCCCGCCGCGTGGAACGCGATGTGGGCCGCAGTGGTGGGTGCCTACGGCTCGAACGGCAACGTCTACTTCGAGCCGATGAACGAGCCGCACGGCTACAGCTCGGCGGACTGGCGCACCGTCGCGGCGAACTGGCTGGCCCAGCACACCTCGGCGGTGCCTGGCCGGGTGCTCATCGGCGGCACCGGCTTCAGCCAGGACCTGCGGGACGTCTGCAACGACAGCCGCTTCGCCGCGACGCTGCTGTCCTTCCACCACTACGCCTTCTTCTACGGCCCGATGACCTACGACGCCTTCCGCTCCCACATCCAGGCGCGCCTGGGCAACTGCGCGTCCCGGGCGGTGGCGACCGAGTTCGGCGCGCCGATGTCCACCGGCCTCGACTACGGCGACGCGAACAGCGCCGACAACTTCGTGCGCCACATCCGCGCGATGGCCCAGGTCATGCGCGACAACCGGATGGGCGGCACCTACTGGCCCGCCCTCGGCGGCAAGCCGGGCACCATCGGGTACGACTGGTACTCGATGTACGCCCTGAGCGGCAGCGGCACCGACCTGAACCTGACCGTCCGCAACGCCTCCGGCGCCGACCGGCTCCGGTACGCCTGGGGTGACGGCTCCACGAACCCGCCGGTCACGTTCTACCGGGTCGACGCGCGGCACAGCGGCAAGGCCATGGACGTCCAGCAGCCCAACGCCGACAACGGCGCGCGCGTCGTCCAGTACGCGTACGGCGGCAACGCGTGGCAGCAGTGGCAGTTCCAGGACGCCGGCGGCGGCTACTGGCGCGTCGTCAGCCGCCACAGCGGCAAGTGCCTCGACGTGGTGAGCGCCTCGACGGCGGACGGCGCCGAACTCGTCCAGTACACCTGCGGAACCGGCGCCAACCAGCAGTTCCAGATGGTCGCGAACGGCTCCTACTTCCAGCTCCGGGCCCGGCACAGCGGCAAGTGCGTGGACGTGCCGGCCGCCTCGACCGCGGACGGCGCGGTCCTCAAGCAGTACCCGTGCAACACCGGCACCAACCAGCAGTGGTCGCGCACGACCGTCTGACGGTCTTCC
>NZ_JBPKJK010000077.1:0-41315 GCF_051756985.1 Saccharothrix sabaoui | reverse complement strand
CGCCGCTCGCACCGGTCGCCGCGACCCCGGTCGCGGCGCAGGTAGACCCGGACAAGACGGTCCTCACCTCACTGCGCGACATCCTCCCGATCCCCGACGGGGCGCACCCCGTCGCTCCCCGGTCACGAGCCGGTCGGTAGCACGACCTCGATCCGCAGGCCACCGCCGGGGCGGGAAGTGGCGGTGACCACGCCGTCGTGCGCCCGCGCGATCGAGTCCACGATGGACAGGCCGAGACCGGCGCCGGTGCCGGTGGTGTGGAACGGTTCGAACAGCCGGGGGAGCTGGTCCTCGGGGAGGTGGCGGCCGGTGTTGGCCACGCTGAGTCGGCCGTGGTCGTCGGTGCGCACCCACGCGGTGCCGCCGGGCGCGTTGTGGCGGATGGCGTTGGCCACCAGGTTGGCGGTGAGCTGGACGAGCAGGACGCGGTCGCCCAATACGGCGGCGTCCGTCGCCTCGACGTCGAGTTCGACCCGGTGTTCCGCGGCGAGGTCGCGGTGCTGGTCGACGACCTCGGTGACGACCTCGCGCAGGTCCACCGGTTCCCGGTGCTCCAGGCCGCGGTCGCTGCGTGCCAGGAGCAGCAGGCCGTCGATGATGCGCTCGATGCGGCGGTTGGTGGTCAGCAGGTGGTCCCGGGTCCTGACCACGTCGGGGTCCGGGTTGTCGTCGAGGCCGATCTGGAGCGCCGCGCGTTGCAGCGCGAGCGGGGTGCGCAGCTCGTGGGAGGCGTGGGCGACGAAGCGGCGCTGGCTCCGGAAAGCGGATTCGAGGCGGTCGAGCATCCTGTCGATGGTGTCGGCGAGCTCGATCAGCTCGTCGCGCGGTCCGCCGAGGGAGAGCCGTTCGTGCAGGGTGCCGGCCGAGAGCCGCCGGGCGGTGGCGGTGATGGTGTGCAGCGGGCGGAGCACGCGGCCGGACAGCCACCAGCCGCCCAGCAGCGACAGCGCGGCGATGCCGAGCAGGCACAGGGCCGACACGACGAACAGCGTGTCGAGGGCGGTCGTGCTGGCGACCTCGACGACCTGGTCGCTGTCGCGCGAGTAGACCTGGATACCCTCGACCGGTGCGGCGGGGGTGCCCCGGACCGCTTGTGCCAGCTGCGGTTCGAGCTGCTGGTCCATGACCAGGTACACGGCGGTGAGCAGCAGGGCGCCGCTGACCAGGATGAGGCCGCCGTAGAGCAGGGTGAGCTTGACCCGGATGGTGATCCGCACGTCGTCGTCCCTCAGAGGCGGTAGCCGGCGCCGGGCACGGTCTCGATCACCGGTGGGTCGCCCAGCTTGGCGCGCAGCTTGGACATCGCCACGCGCACCGCGTTGGTGAACGGGTCGGCGTGCTCGTCCCAGGCGAGTTCGAGCAGCCGCTCCGGGCTGAGCACGGCTCCCTGCGCGCGCAGCAGCACGGCCAGCACGGTGAACTCCTTGGGCGAGAGGTCCACGGGGCGGCCGTCGCGGGTGACGGTCCGGTCGGCGACGTCGAGCCGCACGCCCCTGCGTTCCAGGACCGGCGGCAGCGCAGGTTGGCTGCGTCGGCACAGCGCGTGGACCCGCGCCACCAGTTCCGGGTACTCGAAGGGCTTGACCAGGTAGTCGTCCGCGCCCAGTTGCAGACCGTCCACCCGGTCCTCCAGCGAACCGGCGGCGGTGAGCATCAGGACCTTCGTGCGCCCGCCCCGCGCGACCAGGGCGGCGCACACCTCGTCGCCGTGCCTGCCCGGCAGGTCGCGGTCGAGCACGAGGACGTCGTAGTCGTGGTAGGTCAGCCGTTCGTCGGCGGCCAACCCGTCGTGCACCACGTCCACCACCAACCCGTGCTTGCGCAGACCCATCGCCACCAGGCCTGCCAACTCCACCTCGTCCTCGGCCAGCAACACGCGCATCGGTCCAGGATAGGCAGTGGGGTGTTTCCACCGCGTTTCCGCTGCCGGAGCCGACGCCGCGAGCCGACGCCGCCCGCTCCCCGGGGCGGTCCGCGGAGCGGGCGGCGTCCGTCAGGGCCGCAGTGGCCCGTACGCGTCGAGCACCGTGCGGATGCGGTCCGCCAGGGGGTCGGCGGCCGGGGCGCGCGGGGCCGCGGCGGTGGCGTCGCCGTCGGCCGGGACGTCGGGCCTGGGGCGGCCGGCGCACGTCGTTCCCCTCGCCGGCACGGTGCCGCGGACGAGGTAGGCATCGACCAGCGCCGTCACGCACGCGTTGCGGCTGTACAGGCCGTGACCGCCTTCGTCGGTCACGGTGACCAGGCGGTCGTCCAGCTCCGCGGCCATCGCCACCCCGCCCTCGTACGGCGTGATCGGATCCGCCTCGGCCTGCACGACGAGGCCGCGCGGGTAACCGCGGCGCTTGAGGTCGACCAGCTTCTCCGGCGGAGTGAACGACCGGAACGTGCAGTTGCTCGGAGCCGCGGCCATCGCGCCCGCCGTGTACGGGTACTTCTCGCGGAAGATCCGCATCTGCTCGTAGTAGACGTTCAGGTCGGTCGGCCAGTCGGCCTCGCAGGTGACCGCCTGGTAGCTCCCCGGTCGCAGGACGGTCTCCGAGTGATCGACCAGCAGCGCCAGCGCCTCGGCGGCCTCCGGTGTCACGGGCGCGCCGTCGGCCAGCGAATCGAGCAGCCGCACCAGCTCCGCCATCTCGGTCCACAGCGGGCGGTAGGTGGCGCTGGTGCCGATGATGATGTCGAAGACGGTGCCGTCGATGGGCTCGATACCCGGCGGGTCGTCCGGCAGGTGGACCGGGTTCTCCTGGAGTCGACCGCGCAGGGCGTCGAACCGCCGCAGGACCTCCTCCGGGGTCTTCCCGAGCCCGAAGGTCCCGTCACGCTCGGCGGCCCAGGCCGCCAACGCCTCGACGTTGCGGGTCGCGCCGACGGCCTGCTGCTTGGTCGCCTCGTAGTAGAGCCAGTCGGGGTGCATCGAGGAGTCCAGCACGCTGCGGTCCAGCCGGTGCGGGAACAGGCTGCCGTAGACCGCCCCGAGGTAGGTGCCGTAGGAGAACCCCAGGTAGCTGATCTTCCGCTCGCCCAGTGCCGCCCGCAGCACGTCCATGTCCCGGGCGGTGTTCGCCGTGCTGATGTGCTCGCGCACCTCCCCGCCGGCCGCCGCGCACCCCTGCTCCAGCCTGCGGGCGTCCTCGGTGATGGCGGCGAACAGCTCGTCCGGCGGGCGGCTGTCCTCCGTGACGGCGGTCGGCGTGTCGCACGACAATTCGCCGGAGTACACGACACCCCGCGGCGAGAAGCCGATCAGGTCGTAGACGTCCGCGATCGCCTGGTCCTCGAACGTCTTGGGCATCGTCACGCCCTCCTGGCCGGGCCCGCCGGGGTTGAGCAGCAGCACCCCCCGGCGCTCGGCGGGCTTCGACGCCTTGCGGCGCGTCACCGTGATCTCCATCGTTCCGCCGCGGGGACTGCGGTAGTCCACCGGCACGGTGATCTCGCCGCAGTCGATCCCCGTGAACAGCGCGTCCCACTGCTCCTGCGTGTAGTAGGGGGGTGGCGCCAGGTCGCACGCCTGCCACCGCACGTGCTGGTGGCCGACCCCCGCTGTCCGGGTGTCCCCTTCCGCCGCCGCGGTGACGGGCGTGACGACCGCCCCGACCGCCCCGACCGCCACCACCGCGGCTGCCACCACCTGCATCGAACTTCGTCGTCCCAACGTCAACACCTCTCGTGGTCACTCGATCACCGACCGTGCGAACGTTAGGGACGAGGACGTTTCCGCGGCATAACCGCGGACCGAACGCGGTGCGGACGGGTGCGACATCCCGGCGGGATGCGTCGTGCCGTAGCGGCACCGTCGTTTCCCGGTGGTTTCCGCGTGTTCCGGAGTCGTGTTCGGTGCCCGAAGGGGCCGCGTTCCGGCGGTCCCGGGCGATCGGCGTTGATCGGAGGACGTGCGGCCGTGTAATCCAGGAGTCGGTCCGTCCACCGAGGACGGACCAGCGGCGGGACCGGATTGCCCCCGCACAACGGGAAGCAGTGGAGGAACGACATGACTTCGATCTCACGCCGTTCGGTGTTCAAAGGAGCGCTCGGCGCGGCGGCGGTGACCCTGGCGGCAGGACCGGCGATCGCGACCGCGCAGCCGGGGAAGGTCCTGCCGGAAACCCTCGACCGCACGAGGTCGCTCGCCGCGGGCCGCCACCGCGCCGCCACCGGCGGGGTGGCACCCACCCACCTGAGCGTCAGTTCGGCGAACAGCAGGTTCCGGGTGCGCACCGCGTCGGGGTGGGGGGAGTGGCGCTCGATCGCGAGCTGCCCCAGCGGCCGCAGCGAGGCGTCGAGGACCGCGTTCGTCCGCGTTCCGGAGGGTGCGCTGGAGTACGAACTCGACATGACCGAGGCCGGATCGGTCTCGGAGCTCAACACCGTCGCGGGGCGTGCCCTGGGCCGACTGGCGCCTTGGTCCGCGGGGACGTCGCTGCGCGGCCGGCGGTTCCACGGGACCTACCTGTCGCGAGCCGCGTGGGGCGCGAACGAGTCGCTGCGCTTCGCCGAGGACGGCTCCGAGCGCTACCCGCTCGCCTACTTCCCGGTGCAGACGTTGACCGTGCACCACACGGCGCTCCAGGTCGGCCCGGACCCGGCCGCCGACGTGCGGGCGATCTACCACGACCACACCATCACCCAGGAGTTCGGCGACATCGGCTACCACCTGCTGATCGACCCGGCCGGTCGGGTGTACGAAGGGCGGCACTCGGGTGTCGACGGTGTTCCGGTGTTCGGTCCCGACCTGCCGAACGGCGTGCCGCAGATGTCCAACGCCGCCCACGTCGGCGGGTTCAACGCGGGCAACGTCGGCGTGTGCCTGCTCGGCGACTTCACTTCCGGCGAGCCGACCCGGGCCGCTGGTGACGCCTTGGTCAAGGTGCTGGCGCTGCTGTCGATGGCCTGCGGCCTGGACCCGCTGGGGCGGACCGACTACGTCAACCCGGTCAACGGTGCCACGGCGACCGTGGACACCATCTCCGGCCACCGCGACTGGCTGGCCACCGAGTGCCCCGGCAACGCCTTCCACCCCCACCTGCCGGAGGTCCGCGCCCGCGTGGCAGGCCTGCTGAACCGGTGAGATCGGGACTGTTGCGAGATCGGCTCTGGCACACTTCCTCCGGTGGTGACGCGGTGGGCCCGGGCCGTGGCGGGCGTCGAGGGTTGTCATGATCGTTCATGGCTCAAGCGGTGATGCTGGTCGGTGCGGTGCTCTCAGGGCTTTCGGCGCTGTCGGTCGAGGATGTCGAGGACGTCGGCGATGTGATCGTGGTGCGGACGTCGACCAGGGGCGATGAGGTGCCGTGTCCTTCGTGCGGGACGCCGACATCCCGGGTTCATGCCCTCCGCGAGCGGATTCCCGCGAATGTGCCGGTCGATGGCCGTCGGGTGCTGGTGAGGTTGCGGATACGTCGGATGCGTTGCCCTGTCACCGGGTACGTGCGTCGGACGTTCCGGGAGCAGGTACCGGGCCTGATCGGGCGGTACCGGCGACGCACCGTCCGGCTCGATGAGCAGGTGCGCGGTGCCTCGGGTATTGGGGATCGATGATTTCGCCCTGCGTCGGTGTCACGACTACGTCACCGTGGTGATCGACGCCGAGACCGGTGCCTGGATCGACGTGCCGCCCGGACGCGGCGCCGGTGTGGTGGCCGGGTGGTTGCGGGCGCGTCCGGGGGTCGAGGTGGTGTGCCGGGACGGCTCCACCGCCTACGCGCAGGCCGTGCGCGACGCGCTGCCGCACGCGGTCCAGGTCGCCGACCGGTGGTATCTGTGGCACGGCCTGTGCGACGCCGCGGGCAGGGAGGTCGCGGCCCACAGCGCGTGCCGGGCCTCGGCCACGGGACTGCGCCGGGGAAAGCTCGCCGAGACCACCCTCGATCGGCGGCGGCAGATCCATGCCCTGCGCGAGGCCGGGGTCGGGCTGCCGGACTGCTCGCGCCGCCTGGGATTGGCGATGAACACGGTCAAGCGCTACGCCCGCGCGGCCACACCGGAGCGCATCCAGCGGGTCCCGAAGTACCGGGCGGGCATGGTCGACCCGTTCTGTCCCGGTGACCGGCCGGGCACGCCATCGGTAGTACGGCTGTCGAGCGATGTCGAGTACCCGGCACGTCACCGAGACGGGGGTCCCGTCGGCGGCGAGCTCGTTCACGAGCGGGTAGAGCCTTTTCCCGGGTCATCGGGTGGACCCCGAAGTCCTTGGCGATCCGTTCGACGGTCACGCCGGGCTCACGGTCACGGGCGACCCGCACGACATCGTCGCGGAACTCCCGGGGGCAGGGCTTGGGCACAGCGACATCCTCCCAGCTCACCATCACGGCAAGCCAACTCAGATGTCACCAATCCGTGCAGCAGACCCGAAGTCGTCGGCCCGGGTGAGGTGCTGAGTGCTGCGCAACAGGGTCGATCGCACGACTCGCTGATCCCCCAGCAGGGTGGTGAGCCCGGCGTGCTCACGCCAAACGCACCGAGACGTTGCCGCGGTAGGCGCCCTGGAGCAAGGCCAGGAACGCCTGTGGCACGTCGGTGATCGAGCCCTCGACCACAGTCTGCGGGTAAACGAATCGTCCCTGGTCCAGCCAGGCGCTGAAGTGCTTCTGCCAGGCCGAGACCTGCTCTGGCGTGTGGTGGCAGGAGAACGGCGACAGCACGACGCCCCTGGCTCCCGCTTCGGTGCGGTCCGGTTGCGGGAACCGCTCGGCGGCGTCGCCGAGCTGGCTGGACAGCGAGCCGCACAGCGCGAACCGCGCGCCCGGCCGTGCCGCCTGGAGCGCGGCGTCGTACTGCGCGCCGCCGACGACGTCGAAGAACACGCTGATGCCCTCGGGTGCCAGTTCCTCCAGCCGCGCGGCGGGATCGTCGTGGTAGTCGAACGCGGCGTCGAAGCCCAGGTCGTTGACCAGGTAGTCGACCTTCGCCGCGGTGCCCGCGCTGCCGATCACCCGCGCGGCGCCGAGCTGCTTGGCGATCTGGCCGGCCAGCGAACCGACACCGCCCGCCGCGCCGGACACGAACACGACATCTCCCGTGCCCACCTCCGCGATGTCGGCCATGCCGTAGAAGGCGGTCGGGCCCTGACCGAGGTGGAAGCCGGGATTGGGGAACGCGTCGCGGTCGAGTTTGACGTAGGACCGGGCGGGACCGACGGAGTACTCGCTCCAGCCCGTCATCGACTGGACCAGGTCGCCCACTTGGAGCTCGTCGCCGGCTGAGCGGACGACGGTGCCGATCGCGGCCACGCCCACCCGCTGACCCGGCTGCCACGCCGGCACGGGGAGGTGGCAGTCGGCGCGCATCAGCTCCAGGTAGGTGGCGGCCAGCCCCACCTGCTCCGTGCGCACCAGCACCTCGCCGTCGATGTCCGCCTCGGCGACGGTGAAGTGCTCCAGGCCGGGAACGCCGGTGACGTGGCTGGTCAACTGGATCTCGCGGGTGATCATCGTTCTCCCCATCGGTCGATTCGGCTTTCGGGAAGAACGCTAGACGGGCTTCCGGTCACTTCTTGTCCTGAAGTCCTGGCAAGCTGGAAGCCATGGCGAACACCAGCTCCCGCGCCCTGCGATTGCTGTCGCTCTTGCAGACCCACCGGCACTGGGCAGGACCTGAACTGGCCGACCGGCTCGACGTTTCCGAGCGCACCCTGCGCCGCGACATCGACCGGCTGCGCGACCTGGGGTACCCCGTCCAAGCCTCCCGGGGCACCGACGGCGGGTACCAGCTGGCGCCGGGCGCCGTCCTGCCGCCGCTGGTACTGGACGACGAGGAGGCGGTCGCGCTCGCGGTCGGCATGGGCGATGCCGCGCAGAGCGGGATCGGCGGCATCGGGGAAGCCGCAGTCAGGGCGCTCACCAAGGTCGTGCAGGTCCTGCCACCCGGGCTGCGCGCACGAGTGGACGCGTTGCGCGCCATGACCGTCTCGCCGGCCTCGGCCGGACCAATCGTCGCGGCCGGCATCCTCACCGCAGTCGCCCGGGCATGCCGGGACGAGGAACGTCTCCGGTTCGGTTACGCGGCACGAGGTGCCGCGCCGACCGAACGCGATGTCGAGCCGCACCGGCTGGTCGCGCAGGGCGGACACTGGTACCTGGTCGCCTACGACCTGACCCGGCACGACTGGCGCAGCTTCCGCCTGGACCGGCTGACCGACCCCTACCCGACCGGGGCACGGTTCCTGCCGCGCAAGCTGCCGGCAGAGGACGCGGCGGCCTTCGTGCACACCAGCGTCGGCGCTCCCGCTGCCCACACGGTCCGGGTCCTGGTCCACGCACCCGAGGCGCGAGTACGGCAGGTGGTCGGCCAGTGGGGGACGGTCGAGCCCGCGGGGGAGGACCGCTGCCACCTCACCATGATCTCGGCCAGTCTGGACTGGCCGACACAGGCGCTGGGCAACGTCGGCGCAGACTTCGAGGTGCTCGGGCCACCTGAGTTCACCGCGCACCTGCTCGAATGGGGCACCCGGTTCGTGCGGGCCGGCGGGCCGACCGCAGGGGGAACATGACGGAGTTCTCGGCCGGGAACCGGTCTACGACTCGGACAGCCGCCCACCCGCCCTCTCATCGGCATTGCGAAGGTTGAATTCGTGCGCCGCGGAGCCGCGGGTGGGTGTGCGGCAGGTGGAGAAGTGGCGCCGGTCCTGGCGTGAGGGTGGTCTGGACGCGTTGCGGTCGGCGGGGCCGATACTGGCGGAACGCCTCTCCCCGGTTGAATCCACCCAGTACGGAGCCAAATCCTCCGCCGACGCCTGCCGCGCCGCCGGGGTGACCCGGTCCACGGGCGCGGTGGGCAGCTCAACTGACAACGCCGCCGCCGAAAGCCTCAACGCCTCCTTCGAACGCGAAACCCTCCAAGGTGCCCGGAATTGGGACAGCGCAAGGGAAGCACGCCTGGCGGTGTTCGGCTGGGCGCACCGCTGCAACACCCGACGCCGCCACTCCCACCTCGGCCGGACATCCCCGATCGACCACGAGAACAGCCTCACTTCGACACCGGTTACGTTGCCCCCCGCCGCATAACCCCGTGTCCAACATCCGGGGTGAAGTCCCGCCCGGGGACCGCAGGCCGGCTGCCTCGTCGACCGGAAAGCCCACGGTGGGGAAGATCCCGGTCGTGATGGTCCTGCGGGGTTCAGCCCGTCTCCGCTGAACCCCGCCCCTGTCGCTCCCCGGGTTCATGGGGCTGTGTGCTGCTTCAATGACGACCATGCCCCTCGACGAGTTGCGTGCCTTGCTGACCCGGCATGCTCGCCCCGATCTGAGCACGGACATCGATGCCGTGCGCATCTTCCGCGCCGATCGGCCCAGCCCGCCAACGCCGACCACCTACGGCAAGGTGCTGGCCCTCGTCGCCCAGGGCACCAAGCGGTTCGCGCTGGGCAACCGCCTGTACGAGTACCGCGCCGGGGACTACGTCATCGCCTCGGTCGACCTACCGGTGACCGCGCAGTTCATCCGAGCCAGCCCGGGGGAGCCCGCGCTCGGCTTCGGCCTGGACCTGCGGCCGTCCGCCGTCGCCGAGGTGCTGCTGGCCGCGGACGCCGGGGAACTGCCGGGACCCCCGGCCGGTGCGCCGGCCGGGCTGGCGGTCAGCACCGCCTCCGCCGAGCTGCTCGATGCCGTCGTCCGTCTTCTGCGGCTGCTCGACCAGCCCCGGGACATCCCCGTGCTCGCGCCCATGATCAAGCGGGAGATCATCTGGCGGCTGCTCACCGGTGAGCAGCGCAACGTCCTGCGGCAGTTCGGCCTGCCCGACAGCAATCTCAGCCACATCGCCAGGGCCGTCCAGTGGATCCGCGACAACCACGCGCTGACCTTCCGCGTCGAGGAGGTGGCGCAGAGGGCGGGCATGAGCGTCTCCGCGTTCCACCGCAACTTCCAGGCCGTCACCTCGATGAGCCCCATCCAGTACCAGAAGCAGATCCGCCTGCAGCAGGCCAGGCTGCTGCTCGCCGCGAATCCCGGCGACATCGCCGGGATCAGCCGTCAGGTCGGCTACGAGAGCCCTGCCCAGTTCAGCCGCGAGTACCGCCGGCAGTTCGGGGACCCGCCGCGCCGGGACGCGGTCCGCCTGGGCGCGAACGTCCGAACCGGCACATCCGGCACTTCTCGCGACGGTTGACCAGAACTCGCGACTTCTTGCTCGATCCTGCCCGAGTCCTCCGCTGACGGACCCTGCCGCGGGGGACTCGCTATAGCCTCCCCGGGCAGAGGCACCTGAAGACGGTCCGCGGCCGGCTGGTGACCGGCAGGCAACGACGGGCGCGTGAGGTGATGAGGGGCCGGTGCGCCTCCGGACGTCCTCTTGGTCTACGACGCCGCGCTGCTGCTCGTCGGGTCGAACGGGTGCCGCAGCCGCGGCGATCTCGGCGCGGCCGGATCCAGCGTGTCCCGGGCGAGAGTTCGCGGACATCAGGCTCCTCTCGGGCCTCGCCTGTTGTCCTGATCGGGCCAGAAGAAGGGAAGAGCGCGATGGCGAACGACGCTCGAAGTGAGATATCGCTGCACGTCAACGGAACCACGCACCGGTTCACCGTGGACAACCGCCGAACGCTGCTTGACGCGTTGCGGGAGGACACGCGGCACACCGGTCCGAAGAAGGGGTGTGACTTCGGCCAGTGCGGTGCGTGCACGGTGCTGGTGAACGGCAGGCGCGTGGTGTCGTGCCTGACGCTCGCGGTCGCCGCGGAGGGGGCTGAGGTCACCACGGTCGAAGGGCTCGCCGTGAACGACGAGCTGCGGCCGGTCCAGGAGGCGTTCGTGCGGCTCGACGGGCTCCAGTGCGGGTTCTGCACTCCCGGGCAACTGTGCTCGGCCGTCGGGGTGCTGGCCGAGCACGCGGCGGGATGGCCGAGCGCCGTTACCCCCGACCTCTCACCTGACCAGCCGCACCGCCCCCTCGACGCCGATGAGGTGCGCGAGCGGATGAGCGGGAACCTGTGCCGCTGCGGCGCTTACCCGTCGATCGTGCGCGCCGTTCTCGAGGCCGCCGAACGTGAAGAGGTGAACAGGTGAAGGAGTTCGCCTACAGCCGCGCGACCACGGTCCACGATGCGCTGGCCTCCGCGGTGGGACAGGGGAACACCCGGTTCCTGGCGGGCGGCACGAACCTCGTCGACCTGATGAAGCGCGGTGTCGAGGTACCCGATCGCCTGGTCGACGTGCGCGCCCTGCCGCTCGCGGGGGTCCACGAGGCCCGCAACGGTGACCTGGTGATCGGTGCGACGACGACGAACAGCGACGTCGCCGCTCATCCCGAGATCCGGCGCCGCTACCCGGCACTGTCCCAGGCGGTGCTGGCCGGCGCGTCCGGGCAGCTGCGCAACATGGCGACGGTAGCGGGAAACCTGTTGCAGCGCACCAGGTGTGCGTATTTCGCCGACCTGTCGTCGGCGTGCAACAAGCGGGTGCCCGGCAGTGGCTGCGCCGCACTGGCCGGCGTGCACCACAACCACGCCGTCCTCGGCGCGTCACCGGCCTGCGTCGCCACGAGCCCGTCGGACATGGCGGTGGCGATGATGCTGTTCGACGCGGTCGTGCACCACGAGACGCTGGACGGCGAAGGGGAGATCCCGCTCTCGCGGTTCTACCGCCCGGTCGGCGACACGCCGCACCTGGAGACGACGCTCCCCGACGGCGCCCTGATCACCTCCGTGACGCTTCCCGGCGTCGCCGCGGGAGAACGGTCGCGGTACCGCAAGGTCCGCGAACGCTCGTCCTACGCCTTCGCCACCCTGTCCGTCGCCGCCGATCTCGTCGTGCGCTCGGGCCAGGTGCGCGAGGTGCGCATCGCGCTGGGCGGCGTCGCCTCGCACCCGTGGCGAGCGAGGATCGCCGAGGAGGAACTGCACGGTGGACCGGCCACCCCCGAGCGGTTCCGCGCCGCGGCCGAGGCGGAGCTCGGTGCGGCAGAACCGCTGCCGCACAACGAGTACAAGCTCAGGCTGGCACGCAACCTCATCCAGTCCGTACTGACCGAGATCCTCCACTGACCGGATGGGAGCGACAAGGTGAACCCACACCACCAGGTGCTCGACAGCACGGGTGCCGAGATTTCCGAGTCGTCCGCGCCCGCGATCGGCACGCCGCGCACCAGGGTCGAAGGCCGCGACAAGGTGAGCGGCAAGGCGCGCTACGCCGGCGACATCCCGATCGACCGGCTCGCTCACGGCGCGGTTGTCACCGCGACGATCGCCGGCGGTCGTGTCGCAGCCGTCGACATCAGCGCGACACTCGCGTCACCCGGTGTGATCGGTGTGATCGACCACCGCAACGCGCCGCGGGTCGACCCGAGGGCCGGCTCGCCCTTCTTCGGTCCGGACGGCCAGTTGCAGCTGCTGCAGGACGACCGGATCACCCACGGTGGCTGGCCGGTCGCGCTCGTCGTGGCGGAGACCCACGAGCAGGCCCGTGCCGGGGCCGAGCGGCTGCGCGTGTCCTACGCGGAAGAGCCGCACGACATCGCGTTCTCCGCGGGTCACCCGGCGGCGCGGCCCGCACTGCCCGCGTTCGGCCCGGACGCGGACAAGGGCGATCTGGACGCCGAGCTGGCCGCGTCCGCGGTGGTGGTGGACGAGAGCTACACCACGCCCGCCCAGCACGCCTGTGCGATGGAACCGCACGTGGCGACGGCCTGGCTGGAAGGCGCTGTGCTGCGCGCGATCGACTCGAACCAGGCGCCGTACGGCATCGCGGCGCAGCTCGCGACGCTGTTCGGCAAGCCGCTGTCCGACGTTCGCGTCCAGGCCGAGCAGGTCGGCGGCGGCTTCGGGTCGAAGACAGGGCTCGGTCCGCAACTGATCCTCGCGACAATGGCCACCATGCTCTTCCACCGCCCGGTGCGCGTCACCTTGACGAGGGAGGAGGTGTTCCTGGCGACGTCCGCGCGCCCGCGCACCGACCAGCGCGTGCGGCTGGGCGCCGACCGCGACGGCAGGCTGCGGGCGATCGGCCACGAGGCCGCCTTCGAGATCTCCGGCAGGTCCGAGTTCATCGAGAACTGCGTGGAGATCGCCAAGACCCTCTACGCCGCCAACGCGATCCGCACCAGGCTCAACGTGGTGCCGCTGAACATCCTGCCGGTCGCCTCGGTGCGCGCGCCCGGGACCGCGCCGGGGTCCTTCGCGCTGGAGTCCGCGATGGACGAGCTGGCGGAGCGGCTGGACATGGACCCGCTGGAACTGCGGCGACGCAACGAACCGGAGGTCGGGCCGGTGTCCGGCCTGCCGTTCACCAGCCGGAACTTCCAGCTCTGCCTGTCCGAGGGCGCGCGCCGGTTCGGGTGGACCGGCCGGGACCACCGGCCGCGCCGTCGTGGGGAAGGCCACCTGCTGATCGGTACCGGCATGGCCGGCACGTCGTTCCTCACCACCGCCTTCCCGTCGTCGGCGACGATCACCGCCGAGCAGGACGGCACGTTCACCGTGGCCATCGCGGCGATCGACATCGGCACGGGCGCGCGCACGGCGTTGCAGGCGATCGCCGCCGACGCGCTCCGCGTCGGCTGGGACAGGATCCGGCTGAGGATCGGCGACAGTGCCATCGGCCCGGCGTGGCAGGCCGGTGGATCGCTGGGCACGACCTCGTGGGGCTGGGCGATCGTCGCGGCGGCGAGGGAGCTGCTCGAGCAGCTCGAGCCGGGGCCCGCGCTGCCGGTGTCCGTCACTTCCGACACCACCGAGGAGATCATGTCGCGGCCGCACCGTGAACGGCACTCCTACAGCGCCGTGTTCGCCGAGGTGGCCGTCGACCCCGCCACCGGAGAGGTGCGGGTGCGCAGGCTGGTCGGGCGGTTCGCGGTCGGGCGCGTGGTGAACCCGCTGATGGTCCGCAGCCAGCTCACCGGCGGCATGGTCATGGGCCTGTCCATCGCGCTGCAGGAGGAGGTCGTGCGCGACGAGGTCAGCGGCAGGCAGGTGAACGCGGACTTCGCCGGCTACCACTTCGCGGCGAACGCGGACGTGCCGTTCATCGACGCCGACTTCGTCGAGGACCACGAGCCCGACGACCCGCTCGGGATGAAGGGGCCGGGCGAGATCGGCACGGTGGCCGTCGCCGCGGCCATCGCGAACGCCGTCTGGCACGCCACCGGCAAACGCCACCGGGAGCTGCCGATCCGGCTCGACCGCGTCATCGAGGACTGACAGCCGTGCTGCGGGAGGTTTGGCCGTTCGCACAGGTCAAGTACGACGCGGGTCAGGAGGTCGTACTGGCCCGCCTGGTGGGTCGCGACGGCACGGGTGCCCGGCCCCTGGGCGCCACGATGGCGATCGCCGAGGACGGCACGTGGCGCGGCTCGGTATCGGGCGGTTGCGTCGAGGGCATCGTCCTCGACGCGGCGCGCGCCGTGCTCGACGGCGCCGCGCCCCGGGTGGCGACGGTCTCCCCGACCGCGCACCTGATGCCGTGGGAGGAAACCCCGGCGTGCGCGGGTCAGCTCCGGGTGCTGCTCACCCGCGCCCCCGACGCCCCGGTGCGGGCCGCGATCACCTCCGCACTGGCGGATGACCGGCTGCTGGCGGTGCGCATCGAGCTCGAACCGCCGTACTCGTGGTCGGTGGCGACCACCGCCGCGTGGCCGCCGTCCGGTGATGGCGGGTCCGCGTTCGTGGAGGAGTTGAGGCCGCGCAGCACGCTCGTCCTGGTCGGCGCCACCGACCTCGCCGCAACCACGGCGAGGATGGCGGAACCCCTGCACCGCAGAGTGGTCGTCCTGGACCCGCGCCCCGAACACGTGACGTCCGGAGCGTTTCCCGCCACCTGCGAGGTCGTTCGCGCGTGGCCGGACGAGTGGATCGTCGGCAACCGGCTCCGGGCCGAGGACGCCGTCGTCACCTTGACGCACGACCCCCGCATCGACGACCGCGCCATCCGCGCGGCGCTGGAGAGCGGAGCGGGGCACGTCGCCGCGCTGGGCAGTCGGACCACCCATGCCCAGCGGCTGCGACGATTGGCCGGCACCCCCGGTCTGAACCGCCTGAGCGGCCCGGCGGGCCTCGACCTCGGCGGGGCGTCACTCGCCGAGACCGCCCTGTCGATCCTCGCCGAGGTGGTGGCGGTGGGCAACGCGCGATCCGGGCAGCGGCTGCGCGAGGTCGACACGCAGATCAGGGCGATGGTGTCCGCGTCGTGCTCAGGACCTGCTGTGTCCTGAACACGAAGGGCAACCGCAGGTCACTGATCCTCCTCTGGTCGTACGGAGTCGGTTACTGGGTGATCACTCGTCTCGGCAGCCCGGAGGACCGCCCGCGATGCGCAAGCGGTACCCACCCGGGTTCCGGCGCGAGGTCCTCGATCTGGTCGCGTCCGGCCGCCGTGTCGCCCTGTGGGGTTCCAGAGTTCGTGACCTGCGGTTGGGCTGCCGTGGTGCGCTCCCGGACCGCCCGCGGCGTTCGGAACCGGTCGTGCCGAAGGGCTACTTGCGCTCCTCAGGGGCCGTTTCCTTGTTCTGGGCGTACTCGGTCTGCACCACGCCTTCCTGCGACGCCATCTCCACCAGCAACTCCAGGGGGTAACCGGCGATCTCCTCGGGCTTGATGTCACAAGCGGTCGCGGCGGCGTGCACCCAGCCCACCGGGACGTCGTTGGTGGCCGCGTAGTCAACGAACGCAGCGTCGTAGACCTCCGCCTTCACCTTCGGCAGGTCCAGTGCCGGCTTGTCCTTCTTCCCGGTTGCGGTCGTCGGCAGCGCTTCACCGGTCACGACCGCTCTCAGCACCCGTTCGAGTTCGTCCAGAACGTTCTGATCGTCCGCCGACGAGCCCTTGCGGATCACAGTGAGGTCGCTCTGGAACTTGAACCCGCGTTTGTGCTGCGAGCCCGGGGCCGGGGACACCGTCGCCTGAGCCGAGGTGATGTAGCCGTCTTCGAGGAAGCAGTGGATGTGGGGGTATTCGACGCTGCCGTCCGCTCCCCAGATGTAGCGGTCCCGCACCGGCGAATTCCAGGTGCGCCGGTCGTACCCGACGCCTGGAGGCAGTACCTGCGGCAACTGGATGTCCAGCTCCTGCGTGACCGGGATGCTCGCGAGCCTGCGCAGTTTCCGCAGCGCGGTGGTGAACTCGGTGCGCTTGAGCGTGGACGACGGGTCGACGTCCCTCAGGATCACGGCGGCCAGGGCGTTGATCTCCTCGCCGGTGAGGTCGACCGCCTGGCCCTGCGAGGTCGGGAAGATCTCGCCGTTGCGCTTCTCCCACGCGTACCCGCCACACTTGAACAACGCCCGCGGCGCCGCGGCGGCGGCTGTGGCCAGTTCGTTCCACTGCCGAAAATCTTCCAGCAGGACGACGTGCGTGCCGACCGAGGTGCCAACCTTCTTCACGAACCGGTAGCGGTGGATGAAGTGGTAGTCGTTTAAGTGGTATTCCTGGCCGTCCGCGCTGCGGATCTTCATCTGCTGAACCCTTCACCTTGACATGCGGCGCATGTCGAGGTGAAGGGTATCAATCGTCACCGCCCGGAGGGCGAGCCAGAGGGCTGTGCCTGTCGAAACCTCATCCACGCTGGTCAGGCAGCATGACGATATTCGTTGAGGCGTCCCCCGGTCGTTGTCGTCGGCGAACGTCAAGGGGGTGACGGCTGTTTGACCGGCGGCCGGCTGTGGCAGCGGTTGTAGCGGTCGGGGACGATGATGCCTTGATGCGGCCTGTGGGTGTTGCAGAACTTCTCGTACTCGCATGGGGCGTGGAGCAGGTATCGCTGGTTCCGGATGAGGGTGCGGTCGAGGAGTGCGCGTCGGCAGTTGCGGATCCTGTGGGGTTCCAGAAGTCGGCCATGCCATCTGAACTGCGCTTCACGCTGCTGTGGTTCGTACTCGTTGGTCAAGCCGCCGAGGACTGGTCGGCGGCGTATCGGGGCGTTGCCCATTGATGATGAGCAGTCGGTCGTGACTTCGCGCCTGACGGTGCCGACTCGCCTTCGCCGGCGACATCCTCGGGACCGGCACCCACCTCCTACCGACTCGCCCACGCCCGGTCGGCGACTGCACCGAGCCGACACTGTCGGTGGGAGTTGGTTGACTGGCCGGGTGTTCGAAACCCCTGACGAGATCCGCAGCCTCCAGGTCCTGCTCGACACGTCCCTGGCCGGCTCCGGCAGCCACCTCAAATCCATCATCCGGCCAGGTGACAGCACCTTGAATGCCGAGCAGGTCGTCCGGGTCTGCCGCGGCATGTGCACCCTGGCCGTCGCCACGGTCACCCGGCGCGGCGAGCCGCGCATCAGCGGCGTCGACGGGCACTTCCTGCACGGCCGCTGGATCTTCGGCACCCACCGCCAGGCCGCCAAAGCCCGTCATCTCGCGGCACGGCCCGGCATCAGCGCGACCTTCCTGTGCGGCGAGCAGCTCGGCATCTTCACGCACGGACACGCCGTCCCGCTCAACCCCGAGGGGACGAGCGGCGACCCGACCTGGCCGGCCGTCCGCGACCACCTCGTCAACCACTACGACGGCGACGGCGACGACCCGTTCTGGGACGAGAACGTCTGGTACCGCATCGACCCCAGCTGGATGGTCGCCTACAGCACCGACCCCGCCGGGCTGCTCGACCGACAACCGCCGGCCTGAGACCGCGAGTACGCACAGGCGGGCGCCGTTTGCGGAACACGAGCTCCCCGCGGTCATCCCGAGCCCTTGTCCTGATCGCGCTCCTCACCTGTGTGGACGGGTTTGGTGAACGCCCTGCTGTCGTTCGCCGAGGTGACGACGCGGTTGTCCTGCAGGCGGTGCGAGTTCACGCGGCGTGGTGAGCACGGCCCGTTCGGGCAGGTCGAGGTCCGCTGCTGCCGGCCGGGCATGATTGTCCGCGGTGGTGGGCGCTGTCGTCCGCCACGACGGGCGCGCCGTTGACCCGGTCGTCGTCGCGTGAGCAGCGGAGTGGAGTCGGATGGAGAAGTCCCGAGGCTGGTGGGCGAGCCTGCTCGCGGTCGTCGCGACCGGTGTCCAGGCGGCGTCCGCCCTGCTGCTGTTCGGCGGTCCGCCCGGTGGGGTCACCAGGTTCGACCAGGCCGCCCTGGGTGTGCTGGTCGTGTTGAGCCTGCCGGTCAACCTGGCCGCGCTCGTGCCGATGGTGCGCCGGGTGCGGCGCCGGGCCGCCCCGGGTGTGGCGGTCTTGGTCTTCTGCGCCGTGTTCCTGCTCTGGCACGGCTTCGCGCTGGGCGCGCTGGCGGGGTGGTGGGCGGCCGGCTTCGCGGGCGCGCTCCACCTCGCGTCCAGCGTGCCGATCTCGTTCGGCTACCAGGTGGTGCTGTGCGGTGCCTTCGCCGCGGTCCTCGCCCTGGGCGTGCCGAGGCGGGGTCGCGCCGAGGGGTCGTGAGCCGCTTCCGCACGACTCCGTGGTCGACGGCTGCGGCTTGGGACAACCTCACCACGCGCGGTTGTATGCGTGACGTCGAGCATGTGTGTTTTGTCCACGATGTTCTAGAGTCGGCACGTGACGAACGACGACCAGTCCCGAGACGCTGCGGATGCCGACCTGTTGGACTTGATCGGTCCCGCGTTCGCACGGCTGCGCAGGCGTACGACGCAGGTGGCCGTCGATCCGCCGGTCGAGCGCAAGGACCTGAACCGGAACCTGGTGCTGAACGTCATCGACGAGGCCGAGGGGGAGATCGGCGTCGGGGACGTGGCGGACGTCCTGGGCGTCGACCCCTCCGTGGCCAGCAGGATGGTCGCCGACTGCATCTCCCACGGTTACGTCCTGCGCCTGCCCTCGCAGGTGGACGGCCGCCGGGCGGTGCTCCAGCTCACCGAGACGGGGCTCGGCCTTCGGGACCGCTTCCGCTCGCAGCAGCGCCAGGCGTTCGAGCACATCACCCGTGACTGGCCCGAGGCCGAGCGCCGGGAGCTCGCGCGGTTGATCATCAAGTACGTCGACTCGGCGGCCGAGGCGATCAAGGGGTGAGTGCGCCCCGGTGCGCCGGGGCCGTTGGCTGAGGGTTCTCTCAGGAAGGGCACACCGTACGAGCAAATGTGTGTAAGTTGCACATGTAAGCAACATGCATATGTCTGATCGTCGCTCATCCTGAACGGAGATGCCCCGATGTGTCCTGTCACTCGTCGTGCCCTGCTGGGGTCGGTCGGTGCCGCCGCGGTGGCGGCCGGGTCGTCGGCCCTGGTCACCGCGTGCTCCACCGGCGGTCCGGAGCAACCGTCCTCCGGGCTGACCGCCATCACCAACGCACGGGTCTTCGACGGCGAGCGGGTGCTCGACCAGCACACCGTCCTGATCGAGGGCGGGTCCGTGGTCGGCATCACCGGGGATGCGCCGTCGAACGCCCGGGTCGTCGACGCCCTCGGCGCCACGTTGCTGCCCGGGCTGATCGACGCGCACGTGCACACCTCCGAGGACGGCCTGCGCAACGCGCTGCTATTCGGTGTCACCACCGAGCTGGAGATGCAGGGCGGGTTCGACGCGAAAGGGCGGGAGTCCATCGCGGACCGCGACGACCTGGCCGACGTCCGGTCCGCGGGGTTCGGCCTGACCGCGCCGGGGGGTCACCCCAGCGAGCTGGTGCCCGACGGCCCGCCGCCCGGGGCCGAGGGTGCGGGGGAGGGGCCGCCCGAGGGCGGGTCCGGGCCCAACCCCGCCGAGTCCGAGGTCACGACCCCCGAACAGGCCGTCGCCGCCGTTCGCCTGCGGGTCGGGGGCGGCTCGGACTTCATCAAGATCATGATCGAGGACGGGCACGTCCTGGGTGCGCCGAACCTGCCGGTGATGAGCGACGAGACGATCAGGGCCGCGGTGCTGGAGGCGCGGCGGCTCGGCAAGTTGGCCGTCGCGCACACGTTGACCGTCGCGGCGACCGAGCAGGCCATCGCGGCGGGCATGAGCGGTCTCGCCCACCTGTTCATCGACCGCCCGCACACGCCCGAACTCGTCGAGGGCATCGTGCGTTCCGGGGTGTTCATCACGCCGTGCCTGTGCCTCAACGCCTCGATCATGGGCCGGACCGGCGCCGAACTCGCGGCCGACGAACGGGTGGGGCCCAGGCTGAGCCCCGAGTGGCGCGACACCCTCAACGGCAGTCTCGACAGGTACCCGGAGGGCGACTTCGACGCGGTCCTCGCGACGGTCGGGGCGTTGCACGCCGCCGGGGTGGACCTCCTGGTGGGCACCGACGTGTCCGTGGCGTGGCCGGAACTGGGCGGGATGGCGCACGGCGCGAGCGTCCACCACGAGATGCAACTGCTGGTGAAAGCAGGTCTCAGCCCCGTCGCGGCGCTGCGTGCGGCGACCTCCGTGCCGGCGCGCCGGTTCGGCCTGTCCGACCGGGGCCGCATCGTCCAGGGGGCTCGTGCGGACCTGCTGCTGGTCGACGGTGACCCGACGAGGAACATCGGCGACTCCCTGTCGATCAGGGAAGTGTGGCGGCGGGGCGTCCGGCAGGCCAGGGCGTAGCACCGGGCGCCACGCCCGCGATCGTGCCTCCGCGACGCGTGGTGCGCGCTCGCGGTCGTGGACGGCCGTGCCGAGTGCGTTCGTCGCCGGCGCAGCACCAAGCGGTTGCTCCCGAAGAACCCGTGACAACGCCACCGAGGGCGCTCATCGCCGTGCCGGCCCTCGCGGGGACCACGGTGTCGTTGCAGCAGACCTTCGTCATCCCCTTGCCCCCGCACCTGCCGGCGCTGCTGCGCACGACCCCCGGCGAAGCCTCGTGGGCCGTGACGGCCACGTTGGTCGCGGGGGCGGTGTCCATCCCGATCGCAGGCCGGCTCGCCGACGTGCAGGGCAAGCGACGCGTCCTGCTGTGCTGCCTCTCCTTGCTGGTCACGGGTTCCGCGGTGACGGCGCTCAGCACCTCGCTGGGCTGGTTCGTCACCGGTCGCGCCCTGGAGGGCACCGCCGCCGGTGTGGTGTCCCTGGGCATCAGCCTGCTCCGCGACCACCTGCCGGCGCGCCGGCTGGCCTCCGCGACGTCGGTGATGGGCACGTCGCTCGGCGTCGGGGCGTCACCGGGCATCCCGCTGTCGGCGTTGCTCGCGCAGTGCACCGACTGGCGGGTCCTGTTCTGGACCGCGGGCGGGCCGGCCGCCGCGGTGGGTGTCCTCGTCCTGCTCGTCGTGCCCCGCGCGTCGCGGCCGCGGGACGGCCGGTTCGACCCGCTGGGGGCGTTGCTGCTCTCGGGAGCGCTGGTCTGCCTCCTCCTCGCCGTCTCCCGCGGCGGTGGATGGGGGTGGACGAGCGGCCTCACCCTCGGGTCGTTCGCGGGCGCTGCCGCGCTGCTGGTCCTGTTCGGCGCGTGGGAGCTGCGCACCCCGCAACCGTTGATCGACCTGCGGGTGAGCCGCCGGCCGCAGGTCCTGCTCACCAACACCGCCTCGGTGGCCTTCGGCTTCGCCGTGCTGACGAACTCGCTGGTGTTCACCCAGCTCCTGCAGGTGCCCGCGACGGCGGGGTACGGGTTCGGCGAGTCGATGCTCGTCGCCGGCCTCCTGCAGGCGCCGGGCGGGGTGTGCATGATCGCCACGTCACCGGTGTCGGCCAGGATGACCACCCGCTTCGGGCCGAAGGTGGCGCTCGTGGCCGGTGCCCTGGTCCTCGCGTGCAGCTACGGCTTCGCGGCGCTGTGGCACGCCCGGCTCTGGCAGTTGCTCGTCCGCACCGCCCTCGTCGGGGCCGGCACCGGGCTCGCCCACGGGGCGATGCCCTCGCTCGTCATGGACGCGGTCCCCGCCGGTCAGACCGCGGCGGCCAACGGCCTGAACAACCTCTGCCGGTCGTTGGGCACGTCCGCCGCCGGTGCCGTGACCGGACTGCTCCTCGCCGCCGGCACCACGACGGTGAGCGGGCGCGCGGTCCCGGACCCCGCCGCGTTCACCACCGTCCTGCTGGCCGGCGCGGCGGCGCTGCTCGCCCTGGTCGTCGCCGCCTTCATCCCGGGGCGTCCACGCGTCGCACGTGGCCGGGGGACGACGCGCGACGCCGTGCCCGGGCAGTGGGGAACCCCGCCGGGTCGCGCCGTTCCCGCACCTCGGCCCGCTCGACCGGCGTCGTCGGTGTGTATCGTCCCGGCGTGCTCAGGACGCGGCTCGACCTCGACCGGGTCCACGCGGCCCGCCGGGTGGTCGACCCGGTCTTCCTGGACACCCCCCTGGACCCGTGCGAGGCGCTGGGACGCCGTCTCGGCTGCGCGGTGAGCGTCAAGGTGGAGACGGCGAACCCCGTCCGCAGCTTCAAGGGGCGGGCGACCGAGTTGGTGACGAGCCTGCTGGGCGAGCAGGGACGGGCCGCCGTGGTGTGCGCCAGCGCCGGGAACCTCGGTCAGGCGCTCGCCTGGTCGGGTCGGCGGCGTGGTCTCGACGTGACGGTCGTGGCATCGCGGCACGCGTCCGTCGCCAAGCTGGACCGCATCCGTGCGCTGGGGGCGGAGCTGGAACTGGTGGACGGCGACATCGAAACGGCCCGCGAGCGGGCGGCGGGCATCGCGCGGGAGCGCGGCGTCCGGCTGCTGGAGGACAGCCTGGACGTCGAGACCTGCGAGGGCGCCGCGACGATCGGGCTGGAACTGGTGGACGCGCGGCCCGGGTTCGACACCGTCCTGATCGCCCTGGGCGGCGGTGCGATGGCCACCGGGATCGGCTACGTGCTCAAGAGCCTGGCCCCCGGCGTCGAGGTGATCTGCGTGCAGCCCGCGGGCGCGCCGGCGATGACCCGCTCCTGGCACGAGCGCCGCGTCGTGACCACCGGGCCGACCGACACCATCGCCGACGGCGTCGCCGGGCGGTACCCCGTTCCCGAGGTCCTGGACGACCTCCTCGTCGTGGCCGACGACGCGGTCCTCGTCCGGGAGTCGTCGATCATCGCGGGCATCCGGTTGCTCTGGGAGCACGCCGGTCTGGTCGTCGAGCCCTCGGCCGCGCTCGGTGTCGCCGCCGTGCTGGAGGACCGCGACCGCTTCCGCGACCGCCACGTCGTCACCGTCATCTGCGGCGGCAACGTCGACCCGCGCGCCCACGGGCGTTGGGTCCGCCGGTGACCCGTACCGGGGTTCAGCCGGACGAGTCCCGGGCCTGTACCCGCACCACGTGGTGCTCCACGAGGTGGGTGAGCGCGCCGGGGTCGCCGGCGATCTTCGGCACCGCCGCGGGCGCGGCCGGCTACCTGGTAGCGGCCCGCGCCGGACCGGTCGCCGTGCCGGGGCCCCGGTGGCCGACACCGAGGTGCGCTCAGACCAGGGTCAACCGCGGTTCTCCCGCGTGCGCCGCGCGACGGTTCTGGTGATGTCCACGAAACCGTGGACCAGTGCGCTTCGATCGCGGCGGCGCCAGGCGATGACGAGCGGGCTGGGGGCGACACCGTCCACCGGGACGACGGTGATGCCGGGGGCCTCGCTGATCGTGAGGGGGGCCAGACCGATCGCGTTCGACCAGAGAACCGCCTGGATGCACTCGCGGACGGTCCGCACGGTGGTGTCGGCGTCGTTCGCCGGGGTTCGACCGCCGGCCCAGTAGTCCCGCCAGTGCGGGTCGGCGGTGTCGGGGAGGCGGAACCAGCGCCGGTCCCGCAAGTCGTCCACGTGGACCCGGTCGAGGGACGCCAGCGGGTCGGTCGTGCGGACGACGACCCCGACGGGATCACGGCGGATCTCGGCGATCACCACCCCGGGGGCCTGGAACGGGCCGCGGGTGAGCGCCACGTCGACCTTGCCGAGGGCGACCCCCACGGTGGGATCGGTGAGGTCGCCCTCCACGATGCGGATCTCCACACCCGGGTGACGGGCGCGGAACAGGTCGATCAGGTCACGGCCCGCGCGGTCCACGCTGTCGGCCAGCGTCCCGATGGTGATGGTGCGCGCATCGGCCGCCCGCGACACCAGGGACGGCAGCGCCCCGACCCGGGCGAGCACCTCCCGTGCCTCCGGCAGCAGCGCGTGCCCCGCCTCGGTCAAGGTCATCCCGCGAACGGAACGCGTGAACAGCTCCGCGCCGAGATCACGTTCGAGCCGCTGGACCGCCCTGCTCAAAGGCGGCTGGGACATGTGCAACCGGGCCGCCGCCCGACCGACGTTCAGCTCCTCCGCCACCGCGACGAAGTAGCCGAGAACGCGCAGGTCCACCACTCCCGAACCATACCCCGACGGTATGGCTCCGCCGGATCGGGTGTTGGCCGCCCGACCCGCGGGCGGGGTCCAATCGAAGGGTGAGCCACGACGGGGAAACCCCGCACGACCGAACCGCCCGCGGCACAGCGGTCTGCGCCGAGACCTTCGGCGTCGGCACGAGCGAGCTGCCGGGCGTGTTCGAGGACCGCGTCGGCAGCCGGTTCGCCGAGGAGGCCATCCTCGGCGCGGGCGGCCCGGCCTCGAAGTCCTCACCGTTCTGCTGTCCCTGTACGTGGGCCAAGCGCGCACGTCGGTGGCGGCCGAGGAGATCCACCACTTCTTCCGCACCCCGGAAAGGCACGGCACCCCATGACCTACGCCCTGATCGGCGTGGCGCTCGCAGTCCTCGCCGCCTCGTTCCTCGCCGTCCGGTCGTTCCGGCCCGCGCCCCTGCCCGCACCGGCCCCGTGGACGGGCCCGCTGCCGGAGGCGTCGCCCCCGGAGGGCATGGCGCTCCACCAACTGCCGACCGGCACCTACCAGAACCGCGCCGCCCTGGCCTACCGCGGCGGCTCGTTCTCCGACCTGCGCGAGTTCGCCGCGACCGCCGTGCTGATCCAGCACCCTTCGGGCGACCTCCTCGTCGACGCCGGGTTCGGCGCGAACGTGGAGGCGCACATCGCCGCCATGCCGGCCTACCGCCGCACCCCGCACGAACTCGGCGCGACGGTCCGGGAGCAGCTGGGGAACTACGACCTGCGACGGTTGCGGGGCGTCGTCATCACCCACGCCCACTGGGACCACGTCAGCGGTCTGGACGAACTCGACGTGCCGATCTGGATGAACCCGGCGGAACAGCGCTACGTCGACCGCGCCAAGGACGCGACGGTCTTCCGCGACATCGCGAGCGGGCGCGAAATCCACCACTACACCTTCGACGGACCCCCGTACCTCGGTTTCCCCGGCAGCCACGACGTCCACGGCGACGGCTCGGTCGTCATCGTGGAGGCCGGTGGCCACACCGACGGGTCCGTCATCGTGTTCGTCACCCTCCCCGACGAGCGCCGCTTCGCCTTCATCGGCGACCTGACGTGGCAGTCGGAGGGCGTGACCCTGCGAGCCGAGCGCCCGAAGGTGCTCCGGGTGCTGGCGGACGTCCAGCCCGAGCGGGTGCGGGACGCCCTCCTGCGCGTCATCGCACTGGCCGACCGCGTGCACGTCGTCCCCGCCCACGACGTCCACGCCTACGACCCGATCCCGAAGTGGGTTCCGGCACCGGTGGCCGGGTGACCGCCCGGATCAGCGCCCACCCCCGGTCCGCGTGAGCCGCCCGGTGTGACGGCCGCCCGCCTGAAAGGTTCCGCGTGACCGTCCACCGGGTCGTGCCCCACACCGCCGGCGTGCTCCTGGTCGTCGCCGGACTGGTCAACGCGTTGACGCGCGCCGGCGGCGGTCCCGACCCACCACGAGGTCCCCGCCGGCCGGGCCCCGGTCAGGGGCGTAGTCGCACCGGGCCGAGGTCGATCGACAGGGGCAACACGACCAGGGCACCCACGACCAGGGCCGCGACCGTCACCAGGAGCACGATCGCGCGGGTGGTGGTCCCCCAGGTGCCGAGGACCTCGTGCAGGAATTCGACGAGAACCGGTTGTCGAACGCCGTCATGCGTCGCGGGGGTGTCCGTCTCCTCGTCGGGGGCGGCACGCGCGTCGCGTCGCGGCGCGAGGTGGCGGGGACGTGATTCCACGTGGTGCTCCTTCCGGGGGGTGGCGAGATGCCTGCCGACCTCGACGTGCCTGTCGTGGCAGTGGTTCGACGGCATCCCCTACCTATGAAGGATGCGTCGACGCGTGGATCGTGACGCGTTGTCGAACTGTGGAGCAGTTTTTTACGCCCACAGGCCTAACCTCGTCCTTTGCGGCACCCCTGATCGCTACTACCGGTGCCCGGGTGGGCCGAACGAGTCAATCGCCGCGCACGACCGGGGACGTTGATCCACTGTTGCGCGTGGTGGAACCCCGTTTTCCCAGGCCAGGTCGCCGGTCCAGGCGACCCGCGCGAGGGCCGGTTCCGGCCTCGCCCGCAGCCGGTACGACAGCGGGCCGAGTGCGACAGCGGGCCGAGTGCGACCGGGTCGATTCCCGGGACCGGTCGGTCGTGGCGCGGACTCGCGGTGCCCTTCGTGCCGTCGGCCCCGCGCCGGGGCCCGTCGGCACGGGGGTGGCGGTGCGGCCCTGAACCGCGACCTCGGGACAGCCGTGGACGACGTCGGCCACGGCTCGACGGCCGGTGGACTCGGGTCGGTCGGCTGTGGGGCGCGGGTGGTGGGGGACGGCGGGTCGTGGCGGTCGTGCGGCGGGCGTGGGCGAGTGCGTCCGCGGACGGTTCGGCGCCGTAGACCTGGCGCATCAGGGTGGTGAGGCGGTCGGCCCAGGCAGGAATGGCGATGTGGCGCCCGGGTTCGAACAGGGCGCGGACGCCGAGGAGCAGGAGTTCGTCGGTCGGGTGGTGCTCGACGAGGACGTGCAACTCCTGCAGCACCCGGTCGGCCCAGCTTTACGACCGTGCCTGTCCGCGGTAACCGGACACCGACGAGGACGGTGTCGAACGGTGTCGGGCACTTCTCGTCCCGGTCGCGGATCAGGAACCGCGCGGAGCTGCCCGCGTCGCAGGCCGGCAGAGCTTCGGCCAGTGGGCGGAGGGAGGTCGACCAGGTCGCCGTGGGGTGCGTCCGGGTGCCGCGACGCCGGGATCTCCCCGCCAGGCCGCGGGTTCGGGCGTCGTACCGCCGGCTACCTGCCGTCTCGTCGCAGGAACCGGTACAGCAGCCACAGCACCAGGGTGATCGGGGTGAGCAGCGCCGCGAACAGGATCGCTGCGAACACCCCGTAACCGTGCGGGTCGGTGGACAACCCGGTCACGCTGAGCAGCCCCACGCCGATGAGCAGGGCGATCAGGGCCACCGCGCAGCTGAACACGGCGAGGACGATGCGCCTCAGCGCTGTTCGCAGAGCGCTCTTGCGTGTGGTGCCGTCCGGTGCGTCCATGTTCGGCTCCGCAGGTGGTTCGGTCCGACCTCTTCATCAGCCGGAGTCGGGGGTGCAGACGGTCAGGAACGACTTCTGGTTCTCCCGCTCCACGTCCGCCGCGTCCATCCAGCCGCGCCCGCCGAAGAGGTAGCTGTCGGACGGGTGCCGGGCCGACTCGTCCAGCACCCGTCCGACGTCGACCCTGGCGCCGTACGCGCTCGGGCCGTCGACGGAAAAGTTGATCGAGTCCGACTTGGTCCAGTCGTAACCCTCGACCAGGGTTTTCCGCACCCGAAGCGGTTCAGCGGTGTCCGGAGGTGGTTCCCCGGAGGTCCTCAGCAGGTCCATGCGCTCCAACAGCACCCCCGGCGGGGGTGCGGACCACGCCTGCTCCGCGCTCCTGGTGGTGCCCGAGTCGAAGGTCACCGTCACGCCGGTGACGCCGTTGCAGGGGGTTCCGGTCCACAGCTTCAGGACGTCGCCGTCGACGCGGAACCCGGTCGCCGTGGGCAGCGACGGTTCGAACGGGGCCTTGGTCCCGCACGCAGCGGTCACCGACATCGCGAGGAGGACGGCGCAGGCGACGCGCCGCCGGTCAGCGATACCCGCCATCGGAAAGCCCCGCGTCTTCCTCGGTCTCGTTGCCGCCTGTGACCTGCTCCCACACGTAGGAGGCGAGGAAGCCCGTGTAGCCCTCCCGCGCCCACTGCTGCGAGTGGCGCTCCTCGTGGTGGAGCAGTCGGTCCAGGTCGAGATCGCCCCGCTGAGGTCCGCCCTCGCCGTCGTACCACACGTGGCCCGACCCGGCCACCTCCCGGAGCTGCTGCGCGGCGTCCTCCGGGTCGTCGATGTTCAGCATGAACGTGTCGCCCCAGGCCGTTCCGCCCTGCTGGCTGAACTGGTCCTGGACCAGGTTCCCGCCCAGGCCCATCATCATGCCGTTCGGGGTGGTCACCAGCCGTCCGCCGTTGCCGTGCACGAACGCCACGTCTTCGTCGTAGCTCCAGTCGTTCGCCCGTTGCCGCTCGATGATGCGGTTGAGCTCTCCCGAGCCGTAGGGGGTCTGCGGGAAGTCGGTTTTCTCCCCTTCGGTGCCGTAGTCGGTGCCCGCGTTCATGACGTAGGTCATCCGCACCGCCTTGGCGGCGTCGTCGCCGCTGATGTCGGTCGGCATCATGAAGTACGACTTGGACGTCCCGTCGCCGTCCTCGTCCTCCCGGATCTCCTCCATCCCGTCGAGGACCTTGAAGTCCTCCGGCGTGATGTGGTGTTCGGCGGCGATCTTCTCGATCGTGTCGATCGGTACGCCGCGGCGCACGGCGTTCTCGAGCCACTGCCGGTAGTGGCCGGACGCGGGTGGCCCGGTCAGCAGCCCGGCGTCCCGGAGCGACTGCTCCATCCTGACGACCTGGGCGTCGATCTCACCCGATTGCCCGGCGGCAGCCAGGGTGGTCGCGCCGTCGTCGCTGATCTTGCCGTCCTGCGCGAGTCGCAGCACGCGCGCGAGGGTGGCGTCGATGCTGTTCGCCGTGGCCAGTATCGCCTTGGTCTCCTGTTCCAGTTGCCTCTTGATGTTCTCGCGGTGCTGCTGGGCCGCGATGCGTTCGTCGGCCTCGTGCGACGATCCCGGTGGGCTGTTGTCGACGGGCCTGTTGTCCACGATCGTGCCGTCGGGGGAGATGTGGAACCCGTAGGCGTCGGCAAGGGCATCGTTGTTGGAAACCCGGGACTGCAAAGAGGAAACGTCGTCGGACGCGCTCTGCAGTGCGCGTTTGACCGCGGACAGCTCCGCGATCATGATCTCGGCCTTGTCCCGCGTGCTCCCCAGCGAACCGCGCGCGAGTTCGCCGGCGGAGCCGTGCCAGTCGGGCAATTTCCTCGCGCCGTCGAGTTCGTCCTGCAACCCGACGAGCCTGTCCCGCCTGCCGCCCAGGTTGGTGGCCGACGCGTCGAGCGCCTCAGCGTCCCACTTGCGGACGTCGTCGTAGCCGGCGGTCATCCCCCGAAAGCTCTTTCGGCGGCGTCCTCGTTCTCCGCGTAGGTCTTCGAGGACGACAGGACCGACTCGCTCCACCGGTCGATCTCGCCCGCCCACCCCGCCGCGCGTTCGTCGAACGCCGAGGCCAGGGCCGGCGCGCCCTTCGCCGACTCCCCGCCCGGCATCGCCGTCGCGATCGCGCCCAAGTCGGTGCCCGGGCGCACCTCCCTGGCCTGGTCCGCGGCTGAAGCCGCCGCTTTCGACGCAGCCCGCAGTTGACCGATCTCGACTCCGTACCCACTCACACCCGTGACCTTCCTGTTCCGGATCGATCAGCAGAGACCCCGAGTCCGGGAATGTGCGGCTACATCGTCAGACCCCTTGTCGTGGCGGGTACCGCACCGCGCGAACGTGTATCGCCATCTCAACCCCCGGGAGTGGACCGTGCACTGCGTCGACGAGATTCGGTTCTACCGACCGGTGTGGGCGGGTTCCGCGCATTTCGCGT
The DNA here is from genome assembly GCF_051756985.1 of Saccharothrix sabaoui. Lineage (NCBI taxonomy): Bacteria > Bacillati > Actinomycetota > Actinomycetes > Pseudonocardiales > Pseudonocardiaceae > Saccharothrix > Saccharothrix sabaoui. Next base: position 11,777 of record NZ_JBPKJK010000077.1, on the reverse strand, counting down.
ACCCGTCGCTCGTTCGGTCGTACAGGTCCACTCGACCGGACGATGTGCCGTCATCCGATTCCGCTTTTCGGCGGTGATCATCGGTCGCCGGATGCGCTTCGTGCGATTCGGGGACGAAGTGTGCGAAGACCAATGGTCCGGCGAGGGCATTCCGGTCGAACAGGAATTCGCGGTAATTTTCCCGCGACCTCGCGCCGGGCGCAGCAGCGCGAACGCGTCGAACGGCTCAACCCCGGTTCCACCTCACTGGGACTGAATGGTCTACACGCGCCCGCGTGGAATTGCGGAACACTGTCCGTGGGCGAGTGAACACGGAGAGGACGCAAAGTTGCGCAAGAAATGGAATGCCTTCCGCGTCACCGCGTTGTCCCTGGTCTCGACAGTGGTGGCCGCCGGGGCGCTGGCGGGGGCCGCGGGTACGGCGTCGGCGCAGACGACCGCGGTGCGGATGAGTTATGCCTGCACCACCTCTCCCGGGCCGAGCGTCGAGCTGACCGTGTGGGTCGTCGGCGGTCTGCCGGACGAAGGGGCCGGCCTGAACACCGTTGCCAGCCACGACTACGCCCACATCGACGTGGACCTGGACCTGCGCGAGCTGCGCCCGGCCCTGTCCTTCGCCGAGGGGATTCGCCTGGACGGCGACAGCACCGCGACGCTCGACGCGAGGATCGTCGGCCCGGACGGGACGCGGACCACCCGGGCCGCGTTCACCCTCGCGCCCACGTGGTTGACGACCACCGAGAGGACCGCGGTGCGGGCCGCGGGCGCCTTCCCGGTGCAGCGGCTGGGCACGCCGGGCTCCTACGAGCTGCGCGTGGACGACCTGACGTTGACCCTGCGCCCCGAGCGCGCCGACGGCACGTCCCTCGGCACGGTCACCGCGTCCTGCTCGCACGACCCGGCGCAGGACGACCTGCTGGGCACCGTGCTGTCGCAGGGGGCCCACTTCGAGCGGCCCCCGCGCCCGAGCTGGTTGCAGGTGGTCTCGACGACCCCGACGTCCGTGACGCTGTCCTGGGAGGGCTACTCCTGGTGGAACCCCACCCGGGGCTACGAGGTGCACCTGGACGGCGGGAACACCGGCCTCGTCACCGAGGAGCAGGTCACGCTGACCGGGCTGACCCCCGACAGGCAGCACCGGGCGAAGGTCGTCACCGTGGACGTGCAGGGCATCCGGTCGACCTTCAGCCAAGGTCTGATCTTCACCCTCCCGCGCGCCTGAGCCGCGTCACCCCGTCGGTCACCGGGGTCCGTCGCTCGGTGGACCCCGGTGCCGCGACGTGGCCTCGGGCTCACTTGCGGTACTCGTAGACCTGCCCGTCCCGCCCGTCGACGGCTCGTACCAGGTGAACGAAGGCGCTACTGAGCGCCTTCGTCGCCTGGCCGGCCAACCTCCGCTCGTCGGCGATGCCGTCCCAGATCTCCAGCGCGATGACACCCCGGTGACCGCTGCCGAGCAGGGAGATCTCGCGGTCCTTCGCCACTCTGCCCTGCCCGGAGGCGTTGAGACCCGCCAGCTGGTTGGTGGCGGTTTCGACGTTGTGCGCCAAGTTGCTGAACTTGAAGGACTTGGCCTGCACGAACTCGCCGTCGTACTCCCTGGTCCCGTGGTCGGCCCCCTTCTCGCCGGTGTCCTCCTCTTCCCGGGGTCGCCAGAAGACGAGGTCTGCGCCGACCGGGCCGTCGCGGTGCTTCTCGTAACGGGTCGGGGAGCCTTTCAGGTGATCGGTGAGGAGAACTCGACCGAGCTTCTCGACCTGCACCAGGGAGCGCTCGTTGCGCTTGATCTCGGCGGCGGCGAGGCGGAGCTCGAAGAGGAAGCCGGTGCCGGGGGCATCGGCCTTGCGGGCCTTGCGGTCCAGCTCGTCCAGCGGGAACACCCGGTTGCTCGTCCGCAGGAGGTGGTACAGCCCGGCCACCTCCGGGGAGAGTTCACCTTCCCTCGGCGGGGTGCCGGCCGCGCTGGTCCTCCGCTCCTCCTGCTGCCGGTAGAGCTGGTACTCCCTGACCTTGTTCTTGAGGCTGTCCGGGGTCGGCCCGACCGCGAAGACCTCGTCCGAGCTCAGCATCTCGACCAGGCAGGCTTGCAGCGCGGCCTGGTGGGCCGCCAGCTTCTCCGCCCACTCCCTCTTGTTGTTGCCGAACTTCTCCTTCTTGGTCTTCTGCGACATGGAGAAGAACCCCGGCACGTCGGCGCCGATGTGCTTGAGGTCCGCGAGGGTCCTCGCCTGGACGAGCCCCGAGTCGACGACGCGCTGCACGGCGACCACGCGGGAGAACGCCGCGTTGCCGATCGCCTGGTGCAAGCCCACCGCAGCGTGGGGCGTCAACGGTCGCGCACGCTGCCCGGGGTGTTGCCCGGTGCGGTCGAGCCTGTCGTCCCCTCGATGGATCACACCACCAGGATGCGGCAGACGGCCCAGCGCCACAGCGTCCGCGAGGGCGGGAAACGCCGCCCTCGCGGACGATTGGTCCCGGTGCCCTCCCGCGCCAACGCTGAGTCGACGATCCGCCGCCCCGGGCGGAACGGCGAACGGGGACCTGTCCGCGGTCCCGTGGCGGGCCTGCCGGTTGCCGGTGGAGAACCGCGTTCTCGTCCGCCCGGTGGCGTCGAATTCCCGTGCGGCCCGCGGGGCCACCTGGTCCGTGCCGCGATTTCCTCGCGCGGACCGTGAGCCGCTGTTGTGCAGGAATTTCGGCACGCCGGGAAGTTTCCCGCAGTGGAAAAATCGGCACGGGATCTCGCGGAGTGGTCAACAATGGCCGGCCCGCCAGCTCCGGCAAGCGAGAGAGCTTCGGCTTGCCGAAGCGTGACGGGCTGGTCGGCCGGTCGCGGGTCACGCGTCGCGAGCGGATGTCCGACGCTTTGTCGGATATTCCACTCAATATGGATTGGATTTCGCGCCGGACCGGCCGGGAAGGGTTGTTATTCGCGGTCGGTGGTAATCCCGAGGAGGTGTTCCGAATCCCTCAGGCGGAGGTGAGGGAGGGCATCGTGGTTTCGTGCGCGGAGGTGAACCGGTGGCACACCGACCGCAGGACCTCGATGTGCGGTTTGTCCTTTTCCGCTACTTGCCAGATCACGCCGAACTCGCACTCCGGCAGGTCCGCGACTTGCAGGTAGCGGACATCCGGTCGCACGTAGAGCCGCGCCGCGGTGACCGGGACGAACGCGATCGCGCCGCCGAGCGCCACTGTGGACAAAAGCGACTCGAATCCCGTGACCTTGTGCGTGGCGTGGCGGACCCGGGTCCCGTCCGGCCGGGGGTCCACCGCCCAGAACCGGCGCCCCTCCGGGAAGCCCTCCGGGTTGAGGCCGAGCACCGGGTGATCGGCCAGGTCCGACAGGCGGATCACGTCGCGCTCGGCGAGCGGGTCGTGGGCGGCGATGCACGCCACCCGCGGCTCGGTCACCAAGGGCTGTGCGCCCAGGTCGTCCGGCACGGGAAGGTGGACGAACGCCGCGTCGATCTCGCCTTTGCGCAGTTCGGCCAACTGCTCGGTGAAGGAGTCGACCACCCGGACCTCCGGGCCCAGTTCCGGGTGGTCGGTCGAGAGCATCGAGATCACCCCCCTGGTGGCGTCGAGCGCGGCGAAGCTCTCGCACACCCCCAACCGCAGCACGGGGGTGTCGTTCGAAGCGCGTTCCGCCGCCCTGAGCAGGTCGTCCACGGAGTCGACCACCCGTCGGGCGAGCGGCAGCAGTGCCTGCCCCTGTGCGGTCAGTTCGACCCGTCTGCTCGTCCGGTCGAACAGTTGCACCCCTAGTTTCAACTCCAGTGCGCGCACCCGCTGGCTGAGCGCCGGTTGCGACAGGTAGAGCCGGTTGGCCGCACGTCCGAAGTGGAGCTCTTCGGCGAGCACCAGCAGTTGCCTCAGATGCTGGGCCGTCGGCTCGTCGCCGTTGGTCATGAATACGCCTCCCCCGATCCATAATCCCTGAATTATCAGTGTACCGCAGATACTAATCGATCTCCGGTTGCACTCGCGGTTCTGTCGCTGGCAGACTGATCTCAGAACTGGGGTGGTTTCCAATGTCTGCCGTCCCGGCTGCGTGGGGGCGCAACTTCACCAGGAGGAGAAGTTGAGTACTAACTCGACTGATGCTTTAGCTCCAGCGGAAGTGTCGCGAAAAGTATTGGAAACCCTCTACCGTTACCGGCGCGTCGACACGTCGGTGCAGTTGGACAAGAAGCAATCCTTCGACGACTCGGGCTGCGTTGCCTGCTTCGAGGCGTTCCAGGCCAAGATTGAAAAGTTCGTGAAGCACCACAAGGCGATCCGCTTCGTCATCCCGGCCTTCCCCGCCAAGTCGCCGAACCGGAAGAAGGTGCTCGGCGCGCTGCCGGACCTCGGTGAGCACGCCGCACTGGACTTCCTCCAGTCGCTCTGCGATTACGTCCGCCACTTCTACGCGCCCGGAGCGCACATCACCATCTGTTCGGACGGGCACGTCTTCAGCGATGTGATCGGTGTCGACGACGGCACGGTGACGGCGTACCGCAAAGCCCTCGAAGAGATGATCAGGCGGGAGAGCTGGACGTCGCTCGACCTCTTCGGCCTGGACGACGCCTTCGGCGACGCGGGCTACCCGAAGCTGCGGGCGGTGCTCGAACGCGACTACTCCGACACGCTCGCGCAGCTGAAGGGGAAGATCCGCGAGGACGACGCCACGCGCTCGCTGTTCAACGGCATCCACCGCTTCATGTTCGAGGACGCGCTGGGCATGAGGGAGGACGTGGTCTCGAAGACCAAGCTGCGCGCCGAGTCGAAGGACAGCGCCTACCAGACCATCCGCCGGAGCAACGCGTGGAGCAGGGTCGTCTCGGAGAAGTTCCCGGACGCCATGAGGTTGTCCATCCACCCGCAGGCGCCGCACTCGGAGAAGTTCGGGATCAACCTCATGCGGGCGCGCGACCAGTGGTTGACCCCGTGGCACGGCGTGGTGCTCGACGACGGCACGAACCTGTCGCTGGTCAAGCGCTGGGAAGCCGAGGAGGTCGACGCCTCGGTCATCTGGCGGGACGGCCGCCCCAGCCACTTCGTCGCCCCTCACCTGACCATCAACTCCTGAAAGGGCGGGCTCCGACATGACATCACCGGCAGAGACGCTGATCCACACCCCGCTGCGCCCGTTCGGCCGCATCGTCCAGGCCCCCGGTGGGGCGCGGGTCGCCGACATCCCGGTGGAGACGCTCGCCACCTGGACCATCGAGTCCCGCGTCCTGGTGCTGCGCGGGTTCGACCTGATGGCGAAGCAGGAGTTCGCCGACTACTGCCGCCAGTGGGGCGAGGTGCTCAAGTGGGAGCCCGGCGAGGTGGTCGACCTGGTCGTGCAGGAGGACCCGAAGAACTACCTGTTCGCCAGCGGTGACGTGCCGTTCCACTGGGACGGGGCCTTCGTCGAGGCCGACCCGCGCTGGTTCTTCTTCCAGTGCCTGGACGCCGCCGAGGAAGCCGGTGGCGAGACGGTCTTCTGCGACACCACGGCGGTGTACCGGGACGCGGAGGCCGAGACCCGCGAGCAGTGGTCGCGGATCAGCGTCACCTACGAGACGGAGAAGCTGGCGCACTACGGCGGTCAGGTGACCGAGCGGCTGATCTCGCAGCACCCGGCGACCGGTGTCCCGGTCCTCAGGTTCGCCGAGCCGCTGGACCCGGCGGTCTACAAGAACCCGGTGCACGTCACGGTGGACGGCGTCGAGCAGGGACAGGTCGACACCTTCCTGCGGTCGATGGCCGAGCGGCTGCACCGGCGCGAGTACTGCTACGACCACCCGTGGCAGGCCGGTGACATCCTGATCGCGGACAACTTCTCCCTGGTCCACGGGCGCAACGCCTTCACCGGCCCCACCACGCGCCACCTGCAGCGGGTCGAGGTCATTTGATGGGGGCGGGGATCGGCATCGTCGGTGCAGGCATCTCGGGCCTGCACCTGGCGCTGCGGCTGCACCAGCGCGGGATCGACTGCACGCTGTACACGCCCGGCGACCCGGAGGAGATCCGGAGCGGCCCCCTGGTCAACCTGGTGACCCGCTTCGCCTCGACCAGGGAGCGGGAGCGCGAGCTCGGCGTCACCCGGTGGCTGTCGGGCGAGTTCGACAACAGCTGGATGCACATGCGCCTGGAGGGCGGGGAGGGGCTGTCCTTCCGGGGGCGGCTGCCGAGCCCGGCCAGTTCGGTCGACTTCCGGATGTACCTGGCGTCGCTGCTGGAGGAGCTGAACGCCCGCGGCGGGACGGTGGTGCGGCACCGACCGGCCGACCGGGCGCAGCTCGCCCGGCTGGCGGAGCGGCACGACCTGCTGGTCGTCGCGGCCGGGCGGGGCGAGTTGGCCGACGTCTTCCCGCGCGACGAGGCGCGCTCGCCGTACCGCGAGGCGCCGAGGGCGTTGCTGGGCGGGCTGTTCCACGGCATCCGCCCGCCGGACCCTCCCGGGATGACCATGGACATGATCGCCGGGGTGGGCGAGATCCACGCGCCGACCTACCACTCGTTCGGCGGCCGGGTGCACGCGGTGCTGGTGGAGGGCGTGCCCGGCGGTCCGTTCGAGGCGGTGACCCGCGGCGACCACCGGGGTGATCCCCACCTCGTGGCCAAACAGGTCCTGGGCCTGATCACCGAACACGCGCCCTCGTTGAGGGAACGCGTGGACGAGCGGGAGTTCCAACTCGTCCGACCCGACGACGTGCTCCAGGGGGCGGTCGTGCCGACGGTCCGGCGGGGCTGGGCGGAACTGGCCGACGGGCGGTTCGCCCTGGCGATCGGGGATGCCTGGATCACCAACGACCCGCTCACCGCGCAGGGGGCCAACCTCGGCTCCCGGCAGGCGTTCCAGGTGGCCGACGCGCTGTCGGAGCACACCGGCCCCCATGACGGGGAGTTCTGCCGACAGCTCTCGGAGCGGTTGTGGTCCGAGGCGCGCCCCGTGGTCGACTGGACGAACACCTTCCTCGGACAACCCCCGCCGCAGGTGCTGTCCCTGTTGACCGCCGCGGCCGAGGACCAGCGCGTCGCGGACGCGTTCATCGCCAACCTCGACCGCCCGGACCGGATGTGGCACAGCATCGAGCGACCTGAGGACACCGAGCGGTTCATCACCGCGGCGCGTTCCACCGGGGGTGGGGCATGAGGGTGAAGGTGGGACTGGCCTGGGACGCGGTCGGCCCGATCGACGGCGGCCGTGACCTGCTCGCCCTGGCGCGCGCCGCCGGCATGGACGCCTTCCTGGTCTTCGACCACCTGATCAACGTCTTCCCGACGCAGGCGTGGGACGCGGACTTCAGCTACCTGGCGACCGTGCTGCCCACACCGGACCAGTGCCTGGACTTCGCCACGGTCCTCGGCAACTTCGCCCCGCAGGCCGGACCGGTGCAGTTGGTCATCGGCGTCACCGACCCGAACCGGCGGCACCCCGCGGTGCTCGCCCAGACCGCGCTGACCCTGGCGCAGCTGACCGAGCGGCCCCCGGTGCTCGGCATCGGCGCCGGCGCGCTGGAGAACCTCCAGCCGTACGGCGTGGCCCACGACCGCCAGGTCGACCGGGTCGAGGAAGCGCTGCAGGTGCTGCGGCTGCTCTTCGGCGGCCCCGGGCCGCACGACTTCAGCGGGAGGTTCTTCTCTCTGGACAAGGCCCTCATGGGGCTCCGGGCGCCCGAGGGGCGCGCACCCGAGATCTGGGTGGGCGCGAACCGCTCGCGGATGCTCACCCTCACCGGCCGGTACGCGGACGGGTGGGTGCCGTCGGAGCTGGTGCCGGCCGCCGAGTACGCGCGGCGACTGGCCGTGGTGCGAACGGCTGCCGCGGAGGCCGGCCGGGACCCCGACGCGATCGTCGCCGCCGGTGGCGTGCCGATCGTCGTGGCCGACACCGACGCGGAGGCGCGCGAACTGCTGCGCGCCGACGCCATCCGCTTCACCGCGCTGCACGCGAGCGCGGCGGCGTGGCGGGAGCACGGCGCGGTCCACCCGTTCGGCGAGGGGTACCGGGGCCTCAAGGAACTGCTGCCCCACCGGCTCACCCGCGAGGAGGTGACGCGTGCGCTGGCGGCGGTGCCCGACGACGTGGTGGCCGCGCAGGCCCTCGTCGGCAGCAGGCAGACCGTCCTGGACCGGATCGGCGACCTGGTCGACGCCGGTATGAGGCACCCGGTGCTGATCCCGGTGTCCGCGCTGGCGTCACCGGAAGCCGCGCGGTTCACCGTCGAGTCGCTGGCCTGGCTCAGCGCCGAGCTGCGCGCGGGAGCGCCTGCCGGGAGCGTGACGGCGTGACCGGCATCGGCATCGTCGGCTCCGGCATCTCCGGCCTGCAGCTCGCACTGCGGCTGCAGCAGTTGGGCCTGCCGGCGACGGTGTACTCCGCGCAGTCCGCGACAGAACTGGCCTCGGGTCGCCCGCGCAACTTCCCGGCGAGGTTCGGTCCCACCCAGCGGCGGGAGGAGCAGCTCGGCACGGTGGCCTGGCGGTCGGCGGACGCGCAGGTGCGCGCCTGGTCGGTCGCCATCGGCGTCGACGGACCGCCCCAGCGGTTCCTGGCCGACCTGGACCCGCCGTCCAGCGTGGTGGACTTCCGGGTCTACCTGCCCCACCTGCTGGAGGTCTTCGTCGAGCGAGGCGGCGACGTGCGGTTCGGGCCGAGCCGGGTCGACGACGTCGCGCGGCGGCACGACCTGGTGGTGGTGGCGAACGGCGACCGCTCCGTGCGCGAGCTGTTTCCCCGCGACGACGCGCGCAGCCCGTACCGGGAGCCGCAGCGCATCCTGTGCAGCGGTCTGTACCACGGCATCCGCGAGGACGTACCGCACTCCTTGGACCTGTACTTCCTGCCGGGGATCGGCGAGATCTTCCGCATCCCCTTCCTGTCGCCCCGGGGCCGCGCCGACGTGCTCGCCTTCGAGGCCGTGCCGGGTGGTCCGCTCGAAGCCGTCAGCCACGTCGACGCCGATGGCGACCCGGCGACGTTCCACCGCGATGTGCTCGCCCTGGTGGCCGAGTTCGCGCCGGACCTCCGCGACCGCGTCGACGTGGGCGACTTCGGGCTCATCGGCCCGGGCGAGGTGGCACAGGGCGGCGTCACCCCGGTCGTGCGCCGGCAGTGGACGCGGTTGGACGGCGGCAGGTGCGCGATCGCCATCGGCGACGCGTGGATCACCAATGACCCCTTGACCGCGCAGGGGGCCAACCTCGGCTCCCACTCGGCCTTCGCGCTCGCCGGGCTGATCGCCGGCGCGTCCGGGCGCCTGGACGAGGAGTTCTGCGGGAGGGCCGCCGAGCGGCTCTGGGAGCACGCGCGGCACGTGGTCGAGTGGAGCAACGCGTTCCTGGCCCCGCCGCCTCCGCACGTCGTGGAGCTGTTGGGGAAGGCGGCCGAGGACAAGCGGATCGCGGACGCCTTCGTGAACATGTTCCACGACCCCGTCGCCATGTGGCGGACCCTGAACGGTCCCGACGGCGTGAGGTCCTTCCTCGCAGACTTCCTCGAAGGAGCCCGATGACGAACCTGGGAATCGACATCGACGCACGGGGCGTGCTGATCCCCGAGGCGGACCAGACGGCGGTGTGGCTCCTCGGCGGGCTCGCCCAGGTCCTCGTACCCGGTGAGGTGACCAGGGACAGCTTCACCGTCGTGCAGCACACGGGAAAGCGCGGCTACACCACGCCGCTGCACTACCACACGATCGAGGACGAGGTGTTCATCGTGCTGGACGGCCGGCTGCGGATGGTGTCCGGCGGCCGTGAGCTCATCGCCGAGGCGGGCACGACGATGATCATCCCCAAGGCGGTTCCGCACGGGTTCGTCGCGGTGTCACCGGACATCAGGTTCCTGACGATCCACTCGACCCCCACACCGGGTGAACGCCCGCAGTTCGACCGGTTCCTGGCCGCGGAGATCCCTCGCGCCAAGGCGCTCACGCTACCGACCGAGGACCTCGGTCCGGAAGCCGGTCCCGACCTGGACCGGCTCATCGAACTCGGTGGCGAGTACGGCTACGGCTACGCCGGGCCCGCCCCCACCCCGTAGAAACAGCACCCAGCTCAACGAGGAACAACATGCGTCTCAGACTCATCGCCTTGATGGTGTGCGTCTTCGGCATCACCACCGGCGAGTTCGTCATCGCCGGCATCCTGCCGGACGTCGCCACCGACCTGGGCGTCTCCATCCCCGCGGCCGGTCTGCTGGTCACCGCGTACGCCATCGGCATGATCATCGGTGGTCCGGTGCTGACCGCGATGACCACCCGCTTCCCGCGCAAACCGCTCATCCTGATCCTGCTGCTGGTGGCGGTCGCCGGCAACGTCGCGTCGGCGTTCGCGCCGGCCTACGAGGTGCTCTTCCCCGCCCGGGTGGTGACCGCGCTGGTGACGTCCACGTTCTTCGCCAACGCCATCGTCATCGCGACCTCGACGGTGCCGCCGGAAAAGCAGGGTTCCACGGTGTCCAAGCTGGTCTTCGGCATGAACATCGCGATGATCCTGGGCGCGCCGATGGGGACGTTCGTGGGCAACAACTTCGGCTGGCGGGCCACGTTCATCCTCATCGGGGTGATCTGCGCGGTCGGTCTGCTGATGGTGCTGAAGCTGGTGCCGGCGGTCGCGAACACGGGCACGTCGGCCGTGGCGGAGCTCAAGGTCTTCCGCAGGAGGGACGTGCAACTGGCGATCCTGGTGACGGCGATCGGCAACGCCGGCTTGCTGATGGTGTTCACCTACTTCGCCCCGCTGGTCACCGACGTCGCGGGCTTCTCCGCGGGCACGGTCGCCGGTCTGCTGCTGGTGTACGGCGTGGGCGCCACGGTCGGCAACCTGCTGGGCGGTTGGCTGTCGGACCGGGCGCTCATGCCGTCCCAGGTGGGGCTGCTCGCGCTGCTCGCGGGGGCGCTGGTGCTGATGTGGGTGGTCGGCTCCAGCACCGTGTTCGTCGGGATCATGGTGTTCGTGGTCGGGGCACTGGGCTTCTCGGTGGTCCCCGGCATGCAGGCGCGGGTCCTGCGGACCGCCAGCACGGCGCCGACGCTGGCCATCGCCGTGAACGCGTCCGCCTACCAGCTCGCGGCCGCCTTCGCCGGGTGGCTGGGCGGCCGCGTCATCGTCGGGGTCGGGCTGCGCGAGGTGTACCTCGTCGCCGCCGCCGTCACCGGCCTGGGCATCCTCGTGAGCTGCTTCGCCTGGTACCGCGACCGCACCGACGTGCGCGCCGGAGATTCGCAAGTCCCCGCGGCATGACGACACTTGGGAGGATCGATGACCGGTGAAACGGCACTGGTGGACGGCGACTGGGCGGAGCGCAACCTGGACACGCCCGGGGTGGTGTTCGTCGAAACCGGCAACGAGGACACCGAATACCGGAAGGGGCACCTGCCCGGCGCGGTGTGGATCGGGTGGGACGAGTTCCAGGACGACGTGCGACTGGGTGTCGTCGGTCCGGACGAGTTCGCCGGGCTGATGTCCGCCAAGGGCATCGGCGAGGACGACACCGTCGTCCTCTGCTCGGCGTCGGCCGGCCTGCTGGCCGCGCTCGCCTACTGGTACTTCACCCTGCACGGGCACCGGTCGGTGCGGCTGCTCGACGGCGGTCGCCGCAAGTGGGAGTCGGAGGACCGCCCGCTGTCCCCCGAGGTCACCGGGCGACCGGCCACCGAGTACCGGGTGCGCGTCCCCGACCCGTCGGTCCGGGCCACGCGCGACGACGTGCTGGCCGCGATCGGCACCGGGAACATCCTCGACGTGCGCACGCCCCAGGAGTACGCCGGTGCGATCTTCGCACCGGGGTTCGCGGG
>NZ_JBPKJK010000076.1:0-41527 GCF_051756985.1 Saccharothrix sabaoui | reverse complement strand
TCGGTACCGGTTGTGGGATCTGTGGTGGGTGACGGACGGGATGGGTGTGTCGAACTCGTTGGCGGGAACGGCCGTGGCGGGTGTGGTGGTGCAGGCGGGCAGCATCGGACAGGTGGTGCTTCCGACGCCACGGGGTCCGGTACCTCGGCAATTGCCAGCTGGCGTCCGGGACTTCACCGGCCGGGCCGTCGAGCTCGCGGCGGTGGACAGCGCGCTGGGCGGGTCGTCGGATGAGCCGAATGGTCCGTCGGTGGTGGTGTTGGAGGGGATGGGTGGGGTCGGGAAGACGTCGTTGGCGGTGCGGTGGGCGCGAGGTGCCGAGTCGCGGTTTCCCGACGGGACGTTGTTCGCCGATCTGCGGGGTTACGGGCCGAGTGCGCCGTTGGCGCCATCGGCGGTGTTGGCAGGGTTTCTTCAAGGGTTGGGGGTTTCGGCGGAGGCTGTGCCCGCGGCTGAGGAGGCGCAGGTCGGGTTGTATCGGTCGTTGACTGCGTCGCGGCGGGTGTTGGTGGTGTTGGACAACGCTGTGTCGGCGGACCAGGTGAGGCCGTTGCTGCCTGTGGGGTCATGGTGTGTGACGGTGGTGACCGGGCGTGCGGCGTTGACGGGGTTGGCGGTCTCCGACGGTGCGGTACGGCTGCCGGTGGGGGTGCTGCCCGCTCAGGATGCGGTGGCGTTGGTGGAGGGTGTGATCGGTCAGGAGCGTGCTCGGGTGGAGTCGGAGGCGATCGCGTCGTTGGTTTCGTTGTGTGGCGGGTTGCCGTTGGCGTTGCGGGTGGCGGCGTGTCGGGTCGCGGGGCGTAGGCATGGCGGTGTGGCGGGGTTGGTGGCCGAGATCGCCGGGCAGAGGGGCAGGGTGGAGGGGTTGAGCGTGTCGGGGGATGATTCGACTGCGGTGCGGGCGGTGTTCGACGCGTCGTATGCACGGTTGTCACCGGAGCAGGCTCGCCTGTTCCGGTTGCTGGGCCTGCATCCCACAGTCGAACTGAGCGAGGGTGCGGCGGCAGCCTTGTCGGACTGGCCGATGCCGCAGGCCCGTCGGCTGTTGGAGGACTTGGCCGATCTGAATCTGGTGGAGCCGGTCGGGGTGGGGCGGTACCGGCTGCACGACTTGGCGCACGCCTACGCGGCGGGGCGGGCAGATGCCGACGATTCCGGGCCGGAGCGGCGACAGGCTGTGGAACGGGTGATCGGCTGGTACGCGACAGTCGCCGATGTGGCAGACCGGGTCGTGTTTCCCGGCAATTCGCCCTTGGCGCTGCGAGGCAGGGCTCGTGGGGTGCCGGAGTTCGACCGCGCGGCGGCGATGGAGTGGTTGATCTCGGAGTTGCCTACGATGATGTCGGCGGTGCGCATCGCCCACCAGGACCGGTTGTGGGAAGAGACGATCCTGCTGGCTGGCGCGTACCGGTTCGTGACGTTGCGTCCGCAGTCGTGGTGGCCGTTGCGGCTGGAGGCGGAGACGCTGGGATTGTCGGCCGCACAGGCAACTGGCGACGATGCCTCGGAGTTGTCGTTGCTGATCCGCCGCGGCAACACCCATCATGATATGGGACTGTGGGCGCAGGCCGAAGCCGATTTTATGCAGGTGTTGGAGGTCTCGCGCCGGGTGGGCGATACGGTCCGTGAGTTGGATGCGTGGTGTGGCTTGGGCTATCTGCACAGGGCGCACGAACGCTACGGGCAGGCATTGGCCTGCTACACCGAAGCCCTACCGCTGGCGCGCCAGGCGGGGGAAGTGCGCACCGAGGCAGTGGTAGAGGGCAACCTGGGGGCGATCCACACCGCCGCCGGACGGCCACGGGAAGGACTAGTACACGCGGAGCGCGAGCTGGTATTGCGTCGCGCGGCCGATCCCGCGAGCGAGGCACACGCCCTGCAGGCGATGGCGGTCGCCTGGCAGCAATTGGGTGAACATCGCCGTGTGTTGGAGCTGTGCGAGCAGGCATTGCAGTCGTGCCGGGAGGTAGGAGGGATGGAGTACCTGGTCGCGCCACTGTGCGAGACCGCAGCCACCTCTCACGAGTACCTCCGGCAACCAGCGCAAGCCCGGCAGAAGCTGGAGGAGGCGATAGCGGTGCTGACCACTTTGATGGATCCGCAGGCGGAGCAGGTGCTGCTCCGGCTTCGCGCGCTGGAAGCCGGAGCAGCGGATCAGAGCAGCCCGTAACAGGTCGGGCAGTCGGGCCGGGGTGAATCCAACCCGACCGTGTGTTCGCGCAGGGTTATTAGGTTCAGCCCGTATTCCCGGTTGACCGACAGTGCGGGCGCGCCGGTGATCAGGCTGGTGACCGCGTGGGCCGCCAATAATCCGGTCATCCCTGCGGTCACCGCGTTCGCCGCGTGCGGAGGCGTCTGACTGCGGGCCGGTGTCCATGAGGTCAGCGGAGGCAACCTGGCATCACGCTCCAACCGGGCGGTGCGGCCGCAGTCTGCGCACGGCCCGCTTCCTGGCCGGTACAGTCCGATATGGACCTGCGGGCCAAAGTAGCCGCCGTGCACCCACGCCGTCCCGGTCACCAAACATGCCCGGTTGGCCCATGACCGGATCTCACCTGGCGTGTCCGCGGCGAGCAGCAGCACATCGCAATCCGCCGCCAGGGCCTCCAACTGCTGCGAGCCGTTGATCATCAGGTGCTCACCGGTGACCACGACCTCGCCGTTGTGCTGCCGCAGCCGTTCCACCGCAGCATCGACCTTCGACCGCCCCAGATCGTGCTCGGTGTAGAGGACCTGCCGATTGAGGTTGGACCGCTCCACTACGTCCCCGTCCACGCAGTGCACCTTCCCGACACCGGAAGCGACCAACGCCCACGCCGCCTCGGCACCGACACCACCGACCCCGACCACGGTGACCCGCGCCTGGTGCAGCAGCAACTGCGCGTCCCAGGCGCTGCGGCCGGGAGTGCGGTCCATCCACCGCAACAGCATCATTCCCCGGTCGTACCGATCCAACCCCGTGCCGATCACCCGCTCTGGTGGAGGTGCGGCGGCGTCGTAGACGTACCCTGTCGTGACCAGGTCGTCCACCGCCTGCCGCATTTGCTCCTGCGACCGGTCGGGGTAGCGGTGGACCAGGTCGGCGACGACCTGGTCCACCGTGCGCGTGCCGTCGAGGGTGTTGAGCAACGTCCACACCCACCCTTCCGGGTCACTGATCTCCGAGGCGACACCGACCACGTCGCCCCCGATCCTGATCCGGTCCTCGCCGTAGCGGACGGGCCGGTGTTCGAACTTGATTCGTGGACGAAACATCAACACCCTCCTTCTGATCAACCGCCGGACTGAGCGCCGCTGAACGACTCCTGCCACACCACATCCTCGAACTCGATCACCACAGCCACCTCCCTCCCCGCCCAAGGAGCCGGCACCACGCCGCGCACACCCTCCCGGAGTAAGACCCGGCAGTGGAATTGCTCCGCCTGGTACGCATCCGGTAGGTGATGGCCGTAGCCACCCAAGCCGCTCATGACGTCGATCTCCGATTCCGACCTCGCATCCCGTGTGCCGGGACTGGAATCAGCATCGGCGAACGCACGCGACAGATCCCCGGACGGCGTCCGCGACACCGGGACGGACATCGCTACCCCAAATGGGTGGGAATCGTGTCCGCCGTGGTGTCCGCAGTTGTCGGACACCACTCGGTTGAACCCGAAGTGTGAAACCGCCACGCACCGTCGACGGCTCCTGCCCCATCCGGGTGGACCCGCGTTACGGACGAGTGCAGCACCGTCGTATCGGCTGGACGGCGGTGCGAATCTCGACAGACTGCGCTCCCAAGAAGGGGCTACAGCCGGGGGGACGGGTGGAGATCCGGATACTGGGCAACGTCGAGATCCACAACGACCACGACGTCATCACGTTGACCAGGTCGGCGGAGCGGTGTCTGTTGGGCCTGTTGGCCGTCGACGTCGGCCGACCCGTACCCGTCACGACCCTGCTCGACCGAATCTGGAGCGAGGAAGGCCGCAGCGAGCCCAAGGCGGAAACCCTTACTCGCTACGTCACCTACATTCGCGATGCCATGGAAGAAGCGGGTGGTGAGCGGGCGTGGCTACGCCATGAGCCCGGTGCCAACGCCTACCTGCTCGACATTGACCCAGACACGATCGACTACCACCGCTTCCTCCGCGCGGCCCATGTTGCAGGTGCGCGTCGCGATCCCGACCGGCTCCACGAGGCCCTCGGGCTGTGGCGCGGGACTCCGCTGGAGGACGTGCGTCGTCGGTGGGTGGACACCTTCCGCCACCACGCCTACGCACACCGCCGCACCGCCCTGGTCACCTTTTGGGAGCTGCTGCTCGAACGCGACCGACACCAGGAGATCCCACCCCAGCTCGGTTCCCTGGAGACCGACATCGTCCACGACGAACGGCTCCTGCTCCTCGGCGCGGAGGCACTTGCCCGCACCGGACGACACATCGACATCACCATCTGGGCGGACCACATCGTCACCCGCATGCGCGAGCTTAGCGGCGGCACCGGACTTTCGGCCACCACTCAGACCCGACTCCACCACCTTGCCGCCTATCCACCCGGCCCCAGCATACCAACCCTGCACAGCACGTCCCCAGACCCCGACGACGCATCCGACGATCCCGGTACCGCAGGCAAGACCCTTGGGGTCGGTCGCGACCGTGCCGATCAGGCTGGTGATCGCAGCACGACCATCCACGGCGGGGTCAACGGTGCGGCGTGGGGTATCACCATCGGCGCCGCCACAGGCGACCACCTCACCATCCACCCACCACACACCTCACCACCGAGGGAGTCAGGAGACCCTCGGTAGCCGACCCGGATTCCGGGCACACCGCGTCGGCGCCCAGCCCACCCCACCTCGACATGGCGCCAGCCGTCGGAACCGTGATGACGACAGGAACTCACGGTGGCATCACCGCTACCGATAACGGCGCCGCCGTCGGCGTGGTGCACGGCAACGTGCACCTGCACGCCGCACCACCGCAGCTAGTTCCGGTGGTGCCGCGGCAGCTGCCTGCCGCACCGGGACTGTTCGCTGGCCGGACCACGGAACTGGCCCGGTTGGATCATGTCCTCACCCGTACCGCCGCGCCGGACGGACCGCACGCCCGCGCGGCGGGACCGGCACCCGCTGGCCGGCCAACTGGTCCCCTTGTCGCGGGGGCGACGGTGCTGGTGTCGGCGATCGGCGGGGCTGGTGGCATCGGCAAGACCTGGCTCGCGCTGGCCTGGGCACACCGCAACCTCGACCAGTTCCCTGACGGCCAGCTGTTCGTGGACCTACATGGTTTCAGTGCTGCGGGCGATCCGGTGAAGCCAGCGGCGGCGGTGCGTGGGTTCCTCAACGCTTTGGGGGTCGACCCTGGCCGTATCCCAACTGACCTCGACGCGCAGGCTGCTCTGTACCGCAGCCTGGTCGCGGGGCGTCGAATGCTGATCGTGTTGGACAACGCCGCCACCGGTGACCAGGTCGTTCCCCTGCTGCCCGGCTCACCCACCTGCACGGTGCTGGTCACCGGCCGCCACCGGCTCGCCTCGCTGATCGACCGGCACGGCGCCCGCCACCTGCCTCTCGGCGTCCTCACCTGCGGCGAGGCCCGTGCCCTGCTGGCTGATCGACTTGGCCACGACCGCGTCGCCGCCGCACCCGAGGCCGTGGACGAGTTGATCGGGCTGTGCGGTGGCCACCCGCTGGCCCTGTCGATCACCGCCCGCACCGCCGACAGCCGCCACGACACCCCGCTGGCCGAGGTCGCCGCCGAACTGCGTGAACTCGGGCTGGAGATGCTCGACCACGACACCGACCCGGCCGCGAGTCTGCCCACTGTGCTGTCCTGGTCCCTGCGCCGGCTCACCGAACAGCAGCGCACCGTGTTCGCCCTACTCGGGATCGCCCCTGGTCCCGATATCACCCCATCCGCCACCGCCGCTCTTACCGGCCTACCCGACGGCCCCGCCCGCAGGACGCTGGCGGCGCTGGAGGACGCGTCGCTGCTCGAACGGCGACCGGGCGGCAGGTACGCGATGCACGACCTAGTCCGCGCCTACGCCGCCACCACCGCTCCTAGCTACCTCCCGGAGTCCGTGCGATGGGCGGCACTGGAGCGCGCGATGGACTTCTACCTGCACACTGCCTACACGGCCCACCACCTAGTCAATCCCTATGGCGCGTCGATCCGGCCAGAGCCGCCTACCGCTGGCGTGGTGCCGCAGTCGCTGCCCGACGAGTCGGCGGCGATGGCCTGGTTGGAGGCCGAACATCTCCAACTGATCGCGGCCCAGCGCACCGCCGCCTCCTATCACCGCCACCACACCGCCTGGCACTTCGCCTGGAATGTGGCAGTCCTGCACCAGCGGCGGGCCTACTTCCACGACGACCTGACCATGTGGCGAACGGCGCTGGACGCTGCCCAACACCTATCCGACCCTGCCGCCCGCATCCGCGCACACCGCTACCTTGGCCACGCCCATGCCGCCCTAGGCCGGTTCGACGAGGCCAGCGACCACCTGCATCAGGCGCTCACCCTGGCCACGCACCACGACGACACGCTCCAACGGGCAGGCACACACCATGCCCTCGCATCAATGTGGGCACAACGCGGAGCGGACGGGAAGGCGCTGCGCCACGCCCGACACGCCCTGGACCTGTACCGCACCTGCGGTACCCCGGTATGGGTAGCTGCGGCACTCAACGCAGTGGGCTGGTTCTCCGCCCATTTGGGCGATCACGATACCGCCCGCGAGTACTGTCAGGAGGCCCTGGCCCTGCACCGACACCTCCTGGACCCCGGTGGCGAGGCTACAACTCTGGATAGCCTCGGCTACATCGACCATCGCACCGGCCGTCACCATCAAGCCGTGCATCACTACCAGTCGGCACTCACGCTCTACCGCGCTACGGAAAACCTCTATCAGGTCGCCGACACCCTCGACCGAATCGGCCACCCATGTGTCACCCTCGGACAACATGACCAGGCTCGCACGGCCTGGCTAGAGGCACTGACGCTGTACCGGGAACAAGGTCGCAGTACTGATGCTGCACGCGTTCAGCAGCAACTCGACGATCTCGATGGCGTCACCGGCGTCAATCGGGACAGCGCCTGAGCGTGTGGCAGCACACGGGTTGAACCGCCCCGGGTTCGATAGAGACTCGTTCAGTTGACTGCTCCAGCCGGGGTTGGCTGGCGTTGACGGTAGTAGACGGCCTCGATTTCAGCGGGTGCCAGGTGCCCGATGCTGCTGTGCAGCCGCCGGTTGTTGTACCAGTCGATGTATTCCAGGGTGGCGTATTCGACCTGGTCACGGGTGCGCCAGGAGCCTCGCCGGTTGATCAGTTCGGTCTTGTAGAGCCCGATGGTCGACTCGGCCAGGGCGTTGTCGTAGGCATCGCCGACGGAGCCGATCGAGGCGTCGATCCCGGCCGCGAGAAGGTGGTCGGTGAAGGCGAAAGACGTATATTGACTGCCCGCGTCGGAGTGGTGGATCAACCCCGCCGCGATCGGGTGACCTGTGTGCCCGCGGGCCCACAACGCCATCTCCAGCGCGTCGAGCACCAGCCCGGTGCGCATGGAGGTGTCGGCCTTCCAGCCCACGATCCGACGGGAGAATACGTCGATCATGAACGCGACGTAAACGGTGCCCGACCACGTCGACACGTAGGTGAAGTCCGCCACCCACAACGCGTTCGGCCGCCCGGCGGTGAAATCCCGGTCGACCAGGTCGCCGGCGCGGCGCCCGTCCCTGGCGGGGATCGTGGTGCGGCGGGGACGGCCGCGCACCACGCCGGTGATGCCCAGTTCGCGCATCAGCCGCTCCACCGTGCACCGGGCGACCGTGATTCCTTTGTGCCGCAATGCGATCCAGATCTTCTGCGCTCCGTAGACCTGGTAGTTCTCCCGCCACACGGACAGGATCTCCTCGCGCAGTTCCCCGTCGCGGACGGCCCGCGCCGAGGCGGAGCGAGTTCTGGCGGCGTAGTAGGCGGACGGGGCGATCGCCACGCCTGCCTGACGGAGGACGCGACAGATCGGCTCGACCCCGAACCGGTCCCTGTGCTCGTCGATGTAGGCGATCACCGTTGCGTGGGGCGGTCGAGCTCCGCCGCGAAGAAAGTCGCCGCCGACCGGAGAATCTCGTTGGCGCGCTTGAGTTCCGCCACCTCACGCTTGAGACGCTTGAGCTCCGCAGACTCCTCCGTCGTGGTCCCGGGACGGGTGCCGTAGTCGACCTCGGCCTGCCTGATCCACTTGCGCAGCGTCTCCGGAGTCACCCCGAACTTTGGCGCGATCGAGCACACCGCCGCCCACCACGACGGATACTCCTCCCGGTGCTCCTCCACCAGCCGCACCGCCCGCTGACGCACCTCGGCCGAGTGCCGTGACGTTCCTGCCATGACTCCATCCTCCACAAGCAATGGAGTCCCCACCAAAGCCGGGGCGGTTCAGTCCGGCCTCGTAGCTTTGTGGTGTCTTGTCGTAGCGGGTGGCCAGGCCGCGCCATGTCTTGATCTTCTGGAAGCAGCGTTCGACGGTGTTGCGCCGCCGGTAGCGCGCGGGATCGAACGACACCGGCCGCCCTCCGGCCGAGCCTTTGTTCTTGCGGTTGGCCTGCTGGTCGGTCTTCTCCGGGATCACGGCGGTGATCCGGCGGCGGCGCAGGTAGGCCCGGTTGGCCTTGGAGGAGTACGCCTTGTCGGCGGCCACCGCGTCCGGGCGGGTGCGGGGTCGGCCAGTCGGGCCGGGAACCCGGATCCGGTCCAGCACGGTCTGGAACTGTGGGCCGTCCGCGGCCTGGCCGGGTGTGAGCACGAACGCCAACGGCAGCCCGGCGGCGTCGACCGCGGTGTGGATTTTGCTGCTCAGCCCGCCTCGGGACCGGCCGAGCCCGGCCGCCGCAGCCCGCGCCTTGCGACGCCGCCGGAGGGCGGCACGGTCCCGACCGGCAGACGTGCCCGCGCCGGACGCGTCAGGCGCGGACCGCGACGCACTACCCGCAGCACGCTGTGTTGGGTGGGCAGCGGAGCCCCTTTTTCCTCGGTCAGCGCCTGCTCCAGCGCGTCGAGGGTCTCCCCGGCGACCGCGAGTCCGGCCGATTCGTGATGCGCCCGCACGATCGTGGAGTCCACGCTCACCAGTTCCAACCCGACCTGCCCGCGGGAGGCGGCCTCGGCAATCAGCGCGTCCATCAACCTCTGGAACACCCCCGCCCTGGCCCAGGCGTTGAACCGGGAGTAGACGGTCGACCAGGGCCCGTACCGTTCCGGGACGTCACGCCAACCCGACCCGGTGCGGAACCGCCACAGGATCCCGTTGAACTGATCCCGCACCCGACGCGGCAACGGCCCCGTAGCAGCCACCGGCACATGCGGCTCGATCAACGCCCACTCGGCATCGGCCAGATCAAAACGCGCCACACCCGTGTTCTACCAGCCCTACCAGCACACCACCCGGCCTGACCTAGATCCGAACCCCAAACAGCTCCTAGCCGACGCGGACCACGGGCACACCGCGTCGGCGGCCGACCCGCCTCACCCCGACACCACCCCGGACGCCAGCACCGCGGTGACAACGAGTATCCACGGTGACCTGGTCGCCACCGATCACGGTGCCGCCGTCGGTGTGGTGCACGGCAACCTGAATCTGCACCCGCCACCACCGCGGCCCGCGCCGGTCATTCCGCGGCAGTTGCCCGCCGCACCGGGACTGTTCACCGGCCGGACCGCGGAGCTGGCCCGTCTGGATCGCGCCCTGACCCACGCCGCTACACCGCAGGAACCAGGCACCGACGCGTGGGAACCGACCACCGCAGCCCTAACCACCGGCCTGGCGGGTGCGGGGCAGGGCGCGACGGTGCTGGTCTCGGCGATCGGCGGAGCCGGGGGCATCGGCAAGACCTGGCTCGCCCTGGCGTGGGCATATCGGCACCTGAAGCGGTTTCCCGACGGGCAGTTGTTCGTGGACCTGCACGGCTTCAGCCCCACAGGCGAGCCGACCGAGCTGGCAGTGGCGGTACGCGGGTTCCTCGACGCCCTGGGCGTCGACCCCGACCGCATCCCCGCCGACCTCGACGCCCAGGCCGCGTTGTACCGCAGCCTGGTGGCCGGGCGGCGGATGCTGATCGTGCTGGACAACGCCGCCACCAGCGACCAGGTCACCCCCCTGCTGCCCGGCTCGCCGTCCTGCACCGTGCTGGTTACCGGCCGTCACCGGCTGGCCTCGCTGATCGACCGGCACGGCGCCCGCCACCTGCCCTTGGACGTCCTGGACCGCGACGAGGCCCGCGGCCTGCTGGCCGCCCGCCTGGGCGCCGACCGCGTCGCAGCCGAACCCGAGGCCGTGGACGAGCTGATCGGGCTGTGCGGGGGCCACCCGCTGGCGTTGTCGATCACCGCGCGCACCGCCGGGCCCCACCCCGACGTGGCGTTGGCCGAGGTCGCCGCCGAACTGCGCGACCTCGGGCTGGAGGCGCTCGACCACGACAGCGACCCGGCCGCCAGCCTGCCCACGGTGCTGTCCTGGTCCCTGCGCCACCTCACCGACACCCAGCGCACTCTGTTCGCGCTGCTGGGCATCGCCCCCGGCCCGGACACCACCCCGCCTGCCACCGCCGCCCTCACCGGTCTGCCCGACCGCTCCGTCCGCAGGACGCTGAGCGGGCTGGAGAACGCCTCGCTGCTGGAACGACGACCCGGTGGCCGGTACGCCATGCACGACCTGGTCCGTCGCTACGCCGCGGACACCGCCCACACCGCCCTGCCCGACGACGTGCGGGACACGGCCCTGACCCGGGTGGTGGACTTCCACCTGCACACCGCCCACGCCGCCGACAGCCTCCTGGACCCCCACCGCCCTCTTGTGTCGCCCGAGCCGCCCGCGCCCGGCGTGCACCCACACCCGCTGCCCGACACCGCCACGGCGCTGGCCTGGCTGCAGGCCGAGCACGCCACCCTGCTGGCCACCCAGCGCACCGCCGCCACCCTCGGCCACCACCACACCGTCTGGCACCTGGCCTGGAACCTGCACACCTTCCACCTCCGACGAGGACACCGGCGCGACGCGGTCACCACGTGGCAGGCCGCACTGGACGCCGCCGACCACCTGCCCGACCCCACCACCCGCAGCCGCACCCACCGGCAACTCGGCCTCGCCTGCTCCCTGCTGGGCCTGCACGAACAAGCCACCACCCACCTGGAACAGGCCCTCGCCCTGGCCCTACGCCACCACGACCCCACCGAACAGGCCCTCACCCGCCAGGTGCTCGCGGTCGCCTGGGAACGACGGGGAGACGACCGGCAGGCCCTCGAGCACACCCACCACGCCCTCGACCTCTACCGCGCCCTCGACCAGCCGGTGCGGGAAGCCAACGCGCTCAACTCGGTGGGCTGGTACGCCGCGCGGCTGGGCCGGTTCGATGCCGCCCGCGAGCACTGCCAGGCCGCCCTCACCCTGCACCGACACCACCACAACCCCACAGGCGAAGCGGCCACCCTGGACAGCCTGGGCTACATCGCCCACCACACCGGCGACCACCACCAGGCCCTCGACCACTACCACCACGCCCTCACCCTGAACCGCGACCTCGGCAACACCTACGAGGTCGCGAACAACCTCGACCGCGTGGGCCACCCCCACGCCGCCCTCGGACAACACGAGCAGGCCCGCACCGTGTGGGAGGAGGCACTGGAGCTGTACCGGGACCAAGGCCGCGACGCCGACGCCGAACGCGTCCAACAGCAGCTCGACGAGCTCGACCACTTCACCAGCGCCAACCCGGACAGCGGTTGAGCAGTCGACCTGGGGTAGGTCGGCGTCGGTGCGCGAGAGACTGAAGCCGACGTCAAGCCTGCGGCAACGCGGTTCCGCGCTATCGAGCAGCGACTTGCCGTGGGTATCGACGCCACCAGGCGGTCAGATACGCGTATGCCGCAGCTGTTCAGACAAGCACAGGCGGCTCGGGCTGCTCCGATTGGGCGTATATCTGGAGTTCCTTGTCATCGTGGCGAAGGCGCCTCGTCACCTCGGCGTCCAACCCCCGTTCCGATGTCGAGGACCGCGCCATGTCGGTGTCCGCACTGTCCCGTCCGACCACGCTTGCCGAGTGGATCGCCGCCACGGTCCCGCCGGGCATCCCGGCCATGGATGCGACTCCTGTCGGCAGTTTGCGGTTTCTGTTCTACGGTCGGGCTTCCACTCGTGAGCACCAGGACCCGCGCACGTCGCGGGCGTGGCAGCTGGATGTGTCCCGTAGGCTGACCGGCGGGCACGGTGTGATCGTAGGGGAGTACTTCGAGGTCGGGTGTTCCCGTCAGGTGCCGTGGCATCTACGGCCTCGGGCGGCGGCGATGCTGCGCTACATCGCGGCCAACGCCGACCAGGTCGACGCGGTGGTGGTCGGAGAGTACGAGCGTGCGTTCCTCGACGGCGCTCAGGTGCGGGAGCTGCGGGCGGTGTTGGAGCGGTACGGGGTGCAGTTGTGGCTGCCGGAGGCCGAGGGGCCGGTGGACTTCGACAATCCCGCGCACGAGGCGCTGCTGGCGCTGCTGGCGAAGCGCTCGCTCACGGAGGTGCTGCGTTCCCGCCACAGGGTCGTCACCGCCATGCGGATGCAGACCGTCGAGCAGGGCCGCTACCTCGGCGGCAGGCCGCCCTACGGCTACTGTCTCGTCGACGCTGGCCCGCACCCGAATCGAGCGTTGGCGCGGCGCGGTGTGCGGCAGCAGCGGCTCGTGCCCAATCCGGTCACGGCGCCTGTGGTTCAGCTGATCTTCTCCTTACGTCTGTCCGGACACAGTGCCGCAGGTATCGCCCGCCACCTCAACGAGCAGGCCGTGCCCAGCCCGTCGAGCGCCGACGCGGAACGCGACCGGCCTCGAGTCGAACCCGGCTGGTCGCTGCGTACGGTGATGGAGATCCTGGGCAATCCGCGCTACACCGGTCGTCAGGTGTGGAATCGCACCAGCGCCGACCGTGCCACCCGCTCGCCGAGCGGTCGACGCACCAGCGTCCGCAACGAGCAGCACGCCTGGGCGATCTCGACGTGCATCGCCCACACCCCGCTGGTGTCCGAGCAGGACTTCGTCACCGCCCAGACCATCCAGGCCGCCAGGAACAGCACCCGGCAGGCCGACGCTGACCGAGGCGAGTGCGTCTACC
This sequence comes from Saccharothrix sabaoui, assembly GCF_051756985.1. Lineage (NCBI taxonomy): Bacteria > Bacillati > Actinomycetota > Actinomycetes > Pseudonocardiales > Pseudonocardiaceae > Saccharothrix > Saccharothrix sabaoui. The sequence continues at coordinate 28,397 of NZ_JBPKJK010000076.1, read as the reverse complement.
TGTTGGCGGGCAGGCTCCAGTGCGGGTTCTGCGGGCGGAAGATGGACTCGCACCGTTCCCACGGTCGTGCCGCGTACCGTTGCCGTCATGGTCACACCAGCGCCCGTACCCGACCGGAGGGGGCGCCGGGCAACCTCTATTTGCGCGAGGATCACCTGCTCGGCCGCATCGCCGCACACCTCACCGCCGTGGGCATTGCCGACAACCCCGGCCCGGAGCACACCGCACGGCTGGTCGACGAACTCGGACTCGTCCTCCGCTGCGACACCGTCGGGGTCGCTCTGCTCGACCGCGGTACCACCGGGCGAGCACGCACACCACGCAGGCGCGTGGCACCGCAGCTTGTCCATGGCAGGTTCGCGACCGGAGATCGTGGAGAGGCAGGTGAACAACACCTGCTGGCCTTGAGTTGTGCGGCGGTCTCGGCGGCGGATCAACCCGACGCGCCCGCCGCGAAGGTCAATGCACCGGCTCACAGAGCTCGCCCCACACGCCAGCCTCTACAGCGACCGATCCGCCCGGCAGTGCCCCAGCGTCGGCGCCGGCAGATTGGGTTCCAATTCGCCCTCCGCACCACCCGCTCGCGGGACGCATCCCGGGCCGGGGGAGTTGAGTACCCGCCGCCGGGCGAGCACGGCGGCGACCGCGGTCGACAGGTCGTGGGACGAGCTGGCCGTAGCCCACTGCTCCTGCCATCGCGCCAGCAGACACGCTACGAGCAGCGGCCATCAGGTAAAGTCGAAGCCGCATCGGGAAGCAATTTGCCCCACGAGCATCCCAGGTGACCTGGAAATATCTCGCGGGGCAAATTATGTGTCCGAGAGGTTTGCCCGAACACGCATCCGTGGGGAATTTCCCACTCCTCTCGAAGGGGAGTGGCTCATAAGTCCAGCCTAGCAGGGGTCTGGGGCGTCTTTGCAAGAGTGGGGAATTCCCCACGTCGGTTTTCGTCCAGTGGAAGCGGCCGCTGCCCCGCTGGGTACTCTCGGTGACAGCCTATAGGTTCTGCGGCACTCCTCTTGGAGCGGTTGAGAGATGTGCAAAGCTTGGACGTCATATTCTATGACGATATTCTGTTTTCAGAACCGCTGAATAAACAATCGCCACCTAATCCAGAGTTCGCGCCTCCATCGCGGCCATAGGTGAACGCGGTTCTCCATCTCCTCCACATACTCTTCCGACTGTGCGAACACCTTCTTCGCGTCGTCGATGAGGTGTTGCAGTGCCTTGCTGCCGAGCATCTCCAGTGGTGAGACGTCGTCTGTGCTGTACAGCAGCGTCTGCATGCACAGTTCGAGGGATGCCAGCGCCCAGGTCGCCGGCTCGGCCAGGCCGGACAGCATCGGTCCGGTCTGTCTGTGGAGGACGTCTCCGCGTTCGACGACGTTGAGTTGGTCGCCTCTGGCGTCGGCGTGGATCTCGTGGCTGGCCCAGTAGTAGTGGCCGCGCAGGTGGGCGACCTTGACCAACTTCTCCAGCTGGGCGAAGTTCGGGCGCCGCAGCCCGTCCACACCCGAGGCCCAGCCGTAGGAATCCTTGTAGTCGGTGCCGAACCTGTCGAGGAGCTCCTGCCGGGCTTGCTCCAGCTCGGCGATCTCCTCGTCGGCCAGCGGCTCGCCACCGAGCACTTCACAGTGGTCCTGGTAGGTCTTGGCGTCCTTGGCGGTCAGTACTCGTTCGTGGAGGTAGAACCGCTCTGCCAGGTCCGCATGTTCCGTCGTCTCGCCGAATTCGGTCAGCACGAGCATGATCACGGCGATCTCGTGCAATGTGCGGCAGCGGGCCAGTGCCGCCATCGGGTAGCCGCCTGCGAGGGCGTGATGGATCTCCAGCGCGGTGCGACAGGCGCGGGCGTAGAGGCCGGTCAGGACCTCGAAGTGGTAGTCCTGCCGTTCTTCGGCCTCGGCGGCCAGGCGGTCGTCGAACCGTTTGCCCGCGTCGTGGGCGTTGACGCAGATGGCCAGGTAGAGGTCGAGCGGTCGACCCCAGTACATCCTGAGAGCCCGCCGGAAGGGCGTGTGGCTGCGACGGCGATGTCGCACGGTCGTCGGTGCACTGCGCCGCATCATCGACGCCACCGCGGGTGCGTGTTTGTCCGCGGCCTGCGTCCAGGCGTTGACGACGCGTTCGTGTGCTTCGTCGTCGCTGAGGCCGTCGGCCGTGAGCTTGTTGATCCGCTCGACCATCGCCGTGAACACGTTGTGGTCGAAGTCTTCGTGGACACGGCGTCCGGGGAACTTCATGGCGGGATGCTACGAGTGCGTCGCGCCTCAACGAAGTAGCCATGCCGCTGGTCGTGATGTTGTATCGCGATCTGGTCGGGCATGCCGAGTGGAACGTGCGCGAGGTGCTCGACCGACTCTGTCGGTCGAGTGCGTCCGTTTCAGGGCAGTTCGACGTAGGGCAGGCCGACTGCGGACAGCTTGGTTTGCAGGTTGATGTCGCTGGTGGCGACGTAGAGCGCAGAGCCGGGGTGCCGCGATTGCAGCAGGAGGCTGGAGGCGATGAACTGGTCGTCGGGCACGGAGAGGTCCAGCCAGGACGGCAGGTCGTCGCCGCGGGGTTCGATGTGCTCGAAGACGGCGGAGACGTCGCCGGCGACCCGGACGCCTGTGCGTGGGTCGCCGTTGGTGCGTAGTCCTTTGAGGCGCCGGTCGGCTCGTTGGGCGGCGTCGCGGAGGTCCTGGTTCCGTCCGGCACATTTGGCGTCGTCGATCTCTCGGAGCACGACCGGTAGCAGGTGCGCCATGTACTTGCCGCCGAGCGTGGGGACGTGTGCGGCCAGGTCCGGATTGTCGAGCAGCGTGTTGGTGTCGACCACGAGCCGGACGGCATAGTCGTCGCCGGTGAGGAGGCCCGTCATCGAGCGCAGCTCGGCCAGATCGAAATTGATCATGCTGGTGGCTGCGGCGACGGTGTCGGGGATGCCACAGGCGCGGCCTGGGCGGACGAGCCAGTCCTCCAGGCGGCCCAGGTGCGTGTCCAAGCGCTTGGTCACCGCGGGGGTGGGGTGGGGGAACAGCAGTCGGTAGCGGGGCTCCCAGTCGCGTATCTGGGCCAGGAGTTTCATGCGTGCCGCTTCCAGCGGGGCATCGCTGGAAGCCCAGCCCCAGCTGGCGAAACCGATAAAGACCATATCTCCGCGGCCATGCCGGTTGGGGTCGATGTTGATGATGCCGGAGGCTGCCAGGACTTCCTGGTAGGCCGTGTGGATGTTGTCCAGTTCGGCCATTAGGCGCTCGACGTAGGAAGGCGGCTTCGGCGCAGCTGATCGTTTGGCCACTGCGCTACCTCCTTCGCCCTGTGAGTTCGAAGGCGCCGAAGTGGCACTTCGAGTTCGAAGCTCTGGCCGGGCGTGAGCATAGCCAGCAGTACCTCACTGCGACCATGGCCGTCGGACGATACGGGTAATCGGTCTTGCCGAGCGTGGACGGGCGCGTTCCGGGTGCTTCAGGGTAGGGGCGCGGTCGACTCGACCTCGATGGGGAACTTGGTTCGGTTCGGCGAGCTGGTTCGTGCCGGCCAAGGCTGTGGGCGGCGCCAGGTCAGTGTTATCGGGGCGTTCATCGATCCGCTCATGGGCAAGCCGGGTCACAGCTCTCCGGGCATTCCGCCGGTGGGTTGATCGAGGTGGCCAGGATCGCGGCTTGCTCGACCCTGCGCGCTCATCACCACGGACATGTCCGGGTCGTCGTAGAGCAGGACATCGCCGGTGCGGTGTGATACGAGCTGGGTGATCGCCGCTGCCTGCGGGGCGCTGCCAAGGGCTGAGCCAGTGGGAACAGTAGGGGCCAACCTCTCGACCTTACGGCAAGCGTGCCTCACGCTTTTTCCGTGACCGACCCATTCGATGGACCCGCTGCGGCTTGGCCCAACTCGCAGGCAGATCTTCTTGCCGGTAACGACGACTGGTGGTTCGTCGCCTGCATGGATTGGCCCCGGGACCAGTGGCTTGGCTACATCGAGGGCTACCGGAAGGCGGCCGGGCTGATCCTGGCGCAGGTTGCGGTCACCGGTCACAACCAGGACTACTTGGTCTATCCCTTCCTGATGTGTTGGCGTCAGCACGTTGAGCTGCAGCTCAAAAACTTGATCATTCAATGCCTGCGTTGCAAGAGAGAGGAAGTCGACTTTCCCCATACGCACAAGCTGGAACTGCTGTGGCGACAGGCCCGGAAGCTTCTGACAGAGGTCTATCCCGATGATGATACGGCCGCGGTTGATAACGTCGAGCGGGTGTTGATGCAGTTGCAGAGCTTCGACCCGACCTCGGAGCACTTCAGGTACCCCGTCGTCAAGGACGGCTCACCCACGCTCGCAGCGCTTCCCCGGGTTCACATGCGGCTGTTCCATGAAACGATGGAAGGAGTGGCGAACTACCTCGACGGCACTGACACCGGCCTTCGCGAGAAGATCGACGCCGAAAACGAGGCCCGTGCCGCGATGTACGACATGTTCGGCCCCTGGCCGGGCTTGACCGCTTCGCCGATCTGACGCATCGCTGGAGGTAAGACGTGGCGTGGGAGTGGCTGGCCCCGGTCGGAACAGTGGTCGGCTCAATGATCACCGCTGGGGTCGGTGCCTATTTCGGCAGCAAGAAGACCCAGGAGCGGCAGCACAAGTTCGAACACGAGAACGCGGTCCTGGAACGCGGCCGAGAGAAGGCGGATCAGGCAATCGAGGCCCTACGCACGTTGCAGAAGGACTCCGAGTTGGCCGCCCTCCTGGACAGTCCGAACGAAGTCGCTGCACTACAGCCCGCTCAACGCGCCCGCGCCCTGGAGCTCGGTAGGCACCTCGATCAACTGGGGCGGGCAATCGAGTACCTCACGGACCCGATGGTGCGTGCGGAAATCGACCTTGTCCATGACGCCATTCGCGAGTCGGGCATCTTGCTCATGTTCGGGGAAGGCGAGGACACGACCGCGCAGCCTCTGGTCTGGTGCGCGTGCCGTGAAGGGCTCGCCGTGCTCGGTCGCTACGTGCGCAACGAGCCTCCGCAGCCCTCTTCGGCGTACATGAAGGCACTGCGGGTGAGGCGGGACACCGGCGAGGCTGAACTTGAGCGCCAGATCGAAGAGTCGAGGTGTCGACCCGACGAGCAGCGCCGCATCACCGCTGCCGAATGAGGCTCTCCGTCCGGTGATCGGGAAGGCGCATGATGAACGGCCAGCGAAGTCGTCGGTCACGCCGAGGCGGCGGATGCAGTCATCAGTGCAGGATACGCTCGACCACCGCCCTGTGCATCCTCATGTCGGTATTGGGCGTGACGCCAGCGAAGCGCGTAGATGCTGCAAGGGTGCTGGCAGTAGGGACAAGCTTGATCACCGTACGAAATCATTGGTGAAGAAGGGTGGCACAACATGGGTGTTGACATCGACGAGTACGCAACTGCACTTCTGGAATTCCTGTATGATTCGCCCGACGAGGGTGTCTCGTCGTACCTGTCGACCCACAGCCTCGACGCCGAGACGGGCGGGAAGCTGGTCACCTTCCTTGGCAACAGGGGTCTGGTCGACGACCTTACGACACATGAGGGCCCGGACGCGTCGATCAACGCCGAGGGGGTGGTAGCGGTCCAAAAGATTCGGCGCGAGCGCATGAAGCCTGCTCGACGGTTGGGCGTCCTACGTTCGCGTATGCTGACCTGGCTAGATGGTCACGATCGACAGACCGGATCCCGCCCGTGGTCTGAATTTCTCGCCGGTCCTGACATCGGGTATTACGGCAATAACTTCACGGAGAAAGAAGTGTTGCGCGAGGCCGATTATCTCCATGAGCGTGGCCTGATAAAGACGCTGTCCACCGCGAGCAGGAGTCCGGGGGTGGCGAGGTCGACTATCACGTCTAACGGTCGGGATTGTCTTGTCGACTTCGATGGCAACGTCTCCGAATACTTGAACCGAGGGCAACAGTCGAATACCACGACCAACATCATGATGACCGGCAGCACTGGCAACATCACCGTCGCGAGTGACAATGTCGTACAGAACGTGAACGCGGGCCTGAGCACCACCGAGGTGCTCAAGTTCGCCGGTTTCGTCCGTCAGAGTCTGCCTGTCCTCGGGGTCGAGCAGAGTGCGCACGAGGCACTCGACGCCCAGGCGGAGGAGCTGCATCAGGAAGCGAGTTCGGCTGCTCCGGACCGGGGCAGGCTGCGCGGACTGCTCGACGCAGTTCTCGACGGGTTGCGCATGGCTGCGCCCACGGTGGTTCGGTCGACCGCCATCGGGTTGGGTGAGAAGGCCCTCAAGTCAGTGACCGGCGCGTAGACGGGACCGCGCTCGGCGGCGGGCGCGAACGACCATGCGATCGTCGGTGCCGCGTCCCAGGCGCGCTTGTTCTGCCTCTGGCTGGCGACGCTATTGAGCATCGCGACCTGCGGCGTCGATGGTTGAGTTGGGCGTCCAGAGTTGCAGCCCGGTCTCGTGGGAGCGGGCTGTCAGCCGCCGAGAGCCTGAATCGCCTGCATGCCCAGACCAGTGATCATCTCCAGGGCGATGGTCGGCACGGCCGTCTGCAACGTTTGCATGATGCTGTCGGTCAAGGCTCGCATCCGACCGCGGTCCGGAGTCGCGGCACTCGCCTGCTGGTGAAGTTCCTCGGCTTGGGCGTCGGCGGCTTGCCGGGCTTCCTCGTCCAGTCCGAGCACGGGCAGAGTCTGTCGAACGGCGCCGGCGAACTTGAGCACCTCGGTGGTGTCGAGCCCGGAGTTGACGTTCTGCTGGACGTTGGAGCTGGCGTTGGTGATGTTGCCGACGCTGTCGGTCATCGTGATCGTCGTGTTGTTGTGGGTCGTGTGGCTTGTGGTGGAGCGCCCACCACGGTTGAGGTATTGGTTCACGTCTCCCTCGAAATGGATCAGACAGTCGCGGCCTGCGGTGGTGATGCCGGGGCGGAGGGTGCCATCCTCGGCCTCGTCGACGCGCGCAGCGGTGATCAGACCGTGCCCGTAGAGGTAGGCGGCCTCCTTCTCCACCTCGGCTTTGGTGAAGTCGCCGCCGGGGTAACGCATGCCGTCGCCAGCGAGAAATCCGCTCCAGTCCGACACCCCGCGGTTGTCCTCCAACCAGCGCAGCATCCTGGTCCACAGCGTGCCCAGGCGGCGGACCGGGCTGTTCCGCTCGGCGATTAACTGCTGGGCCTTGGCCAGACCACTGCCGGTGAGACGACAGTCGGGACCACCGAAGGTGGAGCAGTCTCTGGCCAATCCCGTGCCGACGAGATACTCGACGACCAAGTGACCGTTCTGGATGTCGATCTCGTTCTCTCGGAGGTAGTCGGCGACCTCGTTCTCGCCGCTCTGCCCCAGGTGCTCCAGCAGCCCTCGGGCGTGGTGCTCGATGTCGATCCTCATGTGATCAGGCCTTCGTGTGAGCGTGCAGCCACGGGGATGACGCTGTCCCTGTAGCCTGCGGAAACAGGTTGTGACCGTAGACATTATCGAACACCCGTTCCCGTTTCGTCTCGACAGGCGCGCCTGTCGTCACCAGGGTCTGCAGGCGCGGGCGGGCGGCTGGTGAGGACCTCGGAGTGGTGGCCGGGTCGTTTCTCGGCCTCGGTGGCCAAGCGGCGGTCGGACCGTTGGCTGGCCTCGCGGATGCCGATGCAGATGGCCGGGTAGTGATCCAGCGGCTGATCACATAGGCTTCGAGGTTTTCTGGAACGGCCGGTAGACGCGGTGGCGATGGCGCAGCGTCCTCGGCGCGGATCGTCGCATCGTGGCCGCCACCGCAGGCGCTTGCTGGTCCGAGGATTGAACCCAGGCGTCGACCGCGAGCACGCGCTTTGTCCTGTCGAGTCCGCCGGCGGTGAGCTGTCCATCCCCGACGGTCGTCGCGAAGGCATCGTGGTTGAAGTCGCCGTGATGCCGACGTCTTGGGGAATCTCATCGCAGCGGGAGAAGTGCACGGGAAGTTCCGGGTGACGTGTCCGCCACCCGGATCCGTCGTCGCGGCGGGTCGGTCACAACGGGCAGGTCCGCTGGTCGATGCCGAACAGGTCCCACGGCTCTACGTGCTGGGTGATCTCGTCCGGTGCGATCGTGCAGATGTCGGGTGCCCAGGCGAGGAACCGCTCGCCTTGCGGGGCGGCGATGTCGAACCGTCGTGCCTCGGGACCGTGTTCGGGTGCCGGTCCGAGGTCGCGGGTGGAAGCGCGAGGGTGCCACACGACGAAGGCGGGCATCGGGACCTCAACTCCCGCCAACGTCATCGTCTGCGGTTCGTTCCGGATGAGGCAGCTGTGTTCGCCGGTGGGCAGTTCGCCGCGGGGGTCGATTCGTGGGCCGATAGAGCGGGCGAGTTCGGCGACTCGTCCTTCGTGGAGTCGTCGCGCGACCCGAAGCAGGACGCGTTCTTGATAGCCGACAGCGGTAGGGCGGCCCAGGCTTCGGCCGGTGAGGGCTCCGATGGCCAAGACGTCTTCGAGCGTGTCGATGACCACCCGGAGTTGTTCGGTGTCCTCGGCGGTGAGGTCGGTGGTGGTGAAGGTCAAGTGCGGTTCCTCGTCGTGTTCGCCGAAGAACGCCAGGGTGTGCGCCTCGCCCGTCCGCAGTTGGAAGCGGCACAGCGCCAGATGGGCCGTGTTGCTGTCGGTTGCGCTGACCAGCTTCATCGACGGTGGACCCGGCTGTCCGTCGGCCACCGGGAACCGTAGACGGCACACCACTCCGCCGGCGATCAGGACGTCGGCGCCCTGCCGATCCTCCGCATCGGCGGGGCGGGGCACGATGGCGGTGTCGTAGGCGGCCACCAGGGTTCCGTCGGCACGGTTGAGCATCACTCGCAGTCGTGTCGCCGAGCCCTGTCGGAGTGCCTCGACGGCGGTGAGATCACGCCAGGCTTCCCCGGGTTGCTCGCCGAAGTCCGCCGTAGTCGCCCCGGTCCCGGCGGGCGCGACGCGGATGATGCCCTCCTCGACGATCTCCGAGCCCACGACGACGTCGCGTTCCCAGTCGGCGGCGTCGAGCACGACCACGCCGGCGTCGCGCAGCTTCTCCACGTAGCGCAACGTCCGTACTACCAGCTCGGCGATCCGGCAGTAGTAGCGCACCGCGGCCAGGTAGCGCTGCCGCATCGGGTAGTCCAGGGCGTTACGTCTGCGCTGGTCGGGATCGACGTGCACGAGGTCGATGTACATCCATGCCTCGGCCAGGAGCACGTTGGACACCGGGGTGAGTGTGTCGGGAACCTCGGTTCCCCTCCATTGGACCAGCCCGTAGGTCTTGCCGGTCGTGGTCGTCTTCCACGCTTCGCGCAGCTCGTTCAACTCTTCACGGTACTGCTCGACGTCAGGGGCCGGACTCGTGTCGAGCAGGCGCCTCAACGCCTTGGTGACCTTGAAGTGGTGGACCGACTCGTCCCCGAGGAGCAGCGGGCGGACCCGCGTGGCCAAGGATTCGAAGACCTCCTCGTCGGGAGGAAGGCGATGGCGGATCCGACTTGTTCCGTCCGGGCGCAGGTGTACGTCGAACCGTTCCTGGGCGAGATCGGAGAGGATGGTGGGGTCCTGGACGAGCGAGTGGGCCTGGATGCGCCGGGCGCGGACGATGAAGGCGCCGACGACTTCGTGGTGACTCGGTGACACCCGGTCCATCATGCCGTGGCCCGTCCGCGAACGATGCGGCCGCGGTGATTGGTCTCGTCGTACTGCATGGAACGACCCACGTGGCGTCCCGTCGGTAACCGGTGGGTGGTGACGACGCAGCATCCTCGGCGCCGCCTTCCGCATCGTCGATGCCACCGCGCACGTGGTGGTCCGCTGCTTGGACCCAGGCGTTGACGGCGCGCTCGCGCGCCTCGTCCTCGTCGCGTCTTGCGGTTGTGAGCTCTACAAGCACCACCGCTCGGTGGTTGACGAGCTCGCCATGACCAGGCCGATGGACGGGAACGCATCGGACCGGGCTCCATGGCACATCGACGACGAGCCGTCGATGTCGGTAACGGTCAGTCCTGGCACGGTACTGCTGGTCCAACAGCCGGTCCCGCCGCTGGATCTTCCAGACGGAACCTACCGCGAGGGTGAATACCGGCCGTGCGAGTGCGGTAGCGGGTTGAAGTGGAAATTTTGCTGCAAAGACCTTGATATACCGCAGTAGTCGTTCGCCGTGAACGATGAGGTCGTGGGCGACGTCGATGCGGGCGCTGCCCTCGAAGAACGGTCCGGCGTGACAGGCGGCGAGCTTGGTCTTGCGACGTAGGCAGGACAGGTCGTAGTGCTTTAGCGAGGCCGTGTTGGTCAGAACGTTAGCGACGAGATCCCGTCTTCGCGACAGAATGCGTTCATTGTTAGGTCGCATCCGTACCGCGACAGGAGTCGTCTGACGACAGGTGCTGCGCAGTTCGTGCGATCGGAAATCGTTCACTCCGTCGGGTGGGTGCCCGAAGGTTGGGCCTTCCACCGGCACGATGGGATGATACTGGAGCAGACCGTTGAAGTGCTGGTCGAATTGGGGACCGGCCGGCGCCGGGCGATCGCGGGATGCGCTCGGGATTAGTGGAAGCGCCGTAGACACCCGTCGGTGACGCCGCAGCACCATGCGCGGACGGTGCGGGTGATCACGGACCAGTGGTAGGACGTTTTCTTTGGCAGAGGGTTGGTTGATGCCCTCCTGCGGCTGGAGCACGCTGTCGTGGTGATTGTTGAGGCTGCGGTGCCTTCGGTGCTACCAGATCGCTTGAAGGGGTTACTGGAGTTCGGCGAGGAACGTGCTGATGGGCGGCTCGAACGCGATGGCGAGGTCCTCTGCGGTGCGGAGGTTGTCCGACATGCCGGTGGTGGCGAGTCTGCCGTGGGGCAGTGTCGCGGCTACGGCTTCGGCGATCGCCGTGGGGTGGCGTTGGTCGATGCCGGGGATCACCAGTGTCGGTGTGGTGGTGTGGGCCAGTTCGGTGAGGGAGCGGAGCAGGCGGTCGTGGCCGATGGCGGCGGCCGCGGCGACGCTGTCGGGGTCCGAGCGGGGGATGGCGTCGGCGACCAGGGTGCTGATCACGGGCGTGAGGGTGGGGAGGATCGGGGCCCATGCCGCCTGGATGCCCTCGGTGCGTACTCGTGCGGCGAAGGCGTCGAGGAACTCGACCTCCGCTGCCTTGGCGTGGTCGTCTTCGATGTCCTCGACGCTGATCAGCACGGCGGCGCGGACGCGCGAGGGGTGTCGGAGGCAGGTGCGCAGGGTGATGCTGGAACCGAGGCCGGTGCCGCCCAGGACGGTGGTCTCGACGTCGAGGTGGTCTAGCAGGGCGGTGACGTCGTCGGCGTAGTTGTTCCAGGTGTGCCTGCCGGGGTCGGTGCAGATCGATCGGCCGTAGCCGCGCACGTCGGGTAGGACCACGGTGTACCGGTCGGCCAGGGATCCGGCCAGTGGTAGGAGGCTGTGGTGGTCGGGCCCGCCGCCGTGCAGGAGTACGACGGGTGGGCCGTCACCGAGGGAGGCGGCGTGCAGTGCGCAGCCGTCCCGACCGCGGTAGGTGAAGTGTTCGGGTGGGTGGGTCATCGGCTCAGTGGTGGTAGGCGTGCACGACGGCGTGGCCGCTGCCGCGTCCGATGAGCCACTTGTTCACCGGCACGGTGACCACGAAGGCGACCGCGAGGGCGAAGGCGAGCGCTCCCCAGAACAGCCACGACGCCACGCCTGCCTCCATCACGCCGGGGACGGTGAGCATCACGGCGTTGTCGACGATCTCCATGACGGCGATGGAGATGGTGTCGGCGGCCAGGGCCACCTTCAGCGCGCGGCGGAAGCCGACACCGGCCTTGAGGACTCCGCGCATGGTCAGGGCGTAGCCGAAGACGAACGCCAGTCCGACCGCCAGTACGACGGTGGCGAGGTTGTTCCAGCCCAGCGACGTGCCGATGATCATGCCCAGGACTTCGCCGATGGCGCAGCCGGTGAGGCAGTGCAGAGTGGCCGAGGCTGCCATGCCCCACCCCGCGCGGGGTGGGTGTCCTTGGTGGGTGTTGTGCTCTTGGTGGTGTCCGGCATGTTCTGTGTTCATACGTCGACCCCTCTCTGTGTCCTGGGATTGTCTCGTCAGCCGGTCGAGGCGGCCTCCTCCGACTGGAAACCGGTCTTCGCGTGGGTGCCGTCGCAGAACGGCTTCGTCGCGGATCTGCCGCATCTGCAGAGCAGGACGCTGCGGCGCGCGGGGACGTCGAACGCGTTGCCGGCGTGGTCCACCAGTCTCATCGGTCCTTTCACCTGATAGGGGCCCGAGTTCACGACTTTGATCACTACTTCTGGCTGTTCCTGGTCCACGTCGGCCTCCCTCGCAGTCAGGAGGTCTGCGGCGCACCAGGCGAGGTGCGCCGCAGACCGTCATATCAGGACGCGATCTTGTAGCCGGCCTCCTCGACCGCGGACTTCACGTTCGTCAGGTCGACCTGATCGCCGATGACGGTCACCTTTCCGGTGGCGATGTCGATGTCGACGTCCTCGACTCCGGGGACCGACGAGACCGCCGCGGTGACCTTGCCGACGCACGAGTTGCAGGTCATGCCGCTGACGTTGATCGAGTTGTTCTGCATCGGTGCTCCATGGCGGGAAGGTGGGGTGGACGCTGGCAGCGGAAACGTTCGTCGAACGCGGCCAGTATGGGGTACCCCCGTACCGTATACCGGACGGTTGGTGACCGGCAACTCCACGAGGCGACTGCTGGCGGGCAGTAGTCCTGAGGTGCGCAGGCGGCCATGTTCACGGAGCCGTTGCTCGTCGACCTCTCGCGAGGTCATCGGCGGCGTCGGGCGTGCTCACCGGTGCGACGCGACGGTGGCGGCGCAGAGGATGTGCCGCGCACCTGCCAGTGGGAAGGGTGCACCGGGTTGCGGCAACCGGGATGGGAATCGAAGTCGGTTCCGAGGCTGCGGGTCGCGCTGGAGACAGCCTCCCCCGAGCACCGCGGTGCGGTCTGTGCGGCAGGCTGGTGGTGTCGGGCGTGGATGCTCCGCGCGCCGGTTCCGGCGCGGCCACGCGCAGGTCGGTCATGAGATGACGAAGTAGGTTGCAAGCACCCGGAGTTGTTCTACGTCGTCCGGTACGACACGAGTACCGGCCGACGGACCGCGTGCCCGGCACGACGTCTGCGTTCAGGGATGTCTGGAGCGATCCTCGCCGCTCCGGGCATCACCTGGAGTCTTGTGTTGCACTTCCGTGTGGAGTGCTCACCCTTCGATGCGTCGGATGGTGTTGATCGGCCCGATCGAGTCGATGTCGGCGATCTTCACCGGGACACCCTCGGTGGAGGCGTGCACCGCGCGGACGCTGTCGACCGCCATGGCGACGTGGTGCTGGTCGGCGTAGTAGATGATCAGGTCGCCCGCCTTGACCTCGCCGCGGGAGACCGGGCGTCCGATGCCGGCCTGGCCGTAGGTGGTGCGGGGGATCGAGATGCCGGCGGCGCGGTAGGACTGTTGCATGAGGCTGGAGCAGTCCCACTGGTCGGGGCCGTTGGCGCCGAAGACGTAGTCGTCGCCGCGCTGGGCCAGGGCGTACTCGAGCGCCTTTCCGGCGGTGCCGGCGGGGACGGGGATGCGGGTGGTGTCGCCTGGACTGGCGAGCGTCGCCTTGTCGGCCGAACTCAGCCGGTCGTACTGGGCGCGCGCGTCGGCGACCTGCTTGTCCAGGTCGGATTTGCGCTGGGCGATGTCGTCCAGGATCTTGGTGGCCGCATTGGCGGCGTCGGTGGCCCGGCGTTGGGCGTCGTCGGCGTCGGTGACCGCCTTGGACAGCCCTGCCAGGGCCTCCGCGTTGTCGTCGGCCAGGATGCCGAGCGCGGACATCCGGTTCAGGTAGTCCTGCTGAGAGTTGCTGACCAGCAGCGCGGAGAGCTGGTTGAACCGGGCACCTTCGAAGGAGGCCTCGGTCAGCAGGTCGACCTGGCCGCGCAGTTGCTCCTCTGCCTGGCGCGCACCGGTGAGGTCGCCGTTGGCCTTGTCCAGCTCGCCCTGTTTGGCTTTGAGGTCGTCCTGTGCCCGCAGGTGCTCCTCGTTGAGCTTCTCGGCTTGGCCGGCCAGTTCGGTGTACTTCTTCAGCGCCTCGGAGGCGTTGGACGGCACCGCTGGGTCGGCTGCGGCTTGTGGTGCGGCGATACCGGCTGTGAGCACCGCGGCGGCGGTGGCCGCCAGCGCGGCCCGGACAGTGCGCTGAGCGGGTGGGGACGCCACGATCGCGCAAGCCTCCTTCGTGCGGTAGGTAATCCGAATGGGTGACCCCGGATCGGGTCTCGGACAGGCTACGGAAGGACGCGGCGTTCGTCCACTATCACGGATAGTAAGATCGACTGCGATGAGGCACATGAGGAAGCGGTGGACCGTTTTCCGGTCGACGCCGGGAGCACGTGCCATCGCCTCGTCGAGCCCGGGTCATGGCACGGACCTCCCGGCTCCGACTGTCCGTCACCCGAGGGAGGCAAGAAGTTCCCGGCACGCCTGTTCGCAGTGTCGGCAGGCTTCGGCGCAGATCCGGCAGTGGTCGTGCATCCCGGAGTGTTGGCCGCACTCGTCACCGCACGACTTGCAAGCCGCTGCGCACGCTTCGAGCACGGCGCGGGCGAGGTTGGCGTCGTAGCCGGTGTGCCGGGACAGGACCCGACCGGTGGTGGCGCAGATGTCCGCGCGGTCCAGGTTGGTTCGGATGCACTTGACCGGCTCTGCGACTCCGGCCTCGCTCAGGCAGGCGTCCGCGCAGGCGGTGCACGCCTGTGCGCATTCGAAACACGCCTGGATGCACTTCGCGAGGGCCTCTCGGTCCACCTTGCCGAGGTCGGCAGGGTAGGCGCGGAGCATCTCCTGTGTCGTGGTCGCGACGACCTCCTGATTGTCGTAGTGGGCGAGTCCTGCGTACCGGTACGGGGAGGGGGTTGACGGTGCCCGCCGGATCACTTGACAGAGGTACCCCCCGGGGGTATCTTTTCGTTTGTGAGCAGGGCGCCCGCCCCGAGGGTCTACTCGCGAGTAGTTTGAGGTTCGTCGGGCGGATGAAGGAGCGGACATGCGGGGATACACGAGCGGCAAGGACGACTTGCTCAAGCGGTTGCGTCGGGTCGAGGGCCAGGTTCGCGGGTTGCAGCGGATGGTCGAGAACGACGAGTACTGCATCGACGTGCTCACGCAGATCGCCGCGGCGACGAAGGCGCTGCAGGCGGTGTCCCTGGGCCTGCTCGACGACCACATCCGGCATTGCGTCGCCGATGCGCTGAACGCGGGCGGCGAGAGCGCCGAGGAGAAGGTGCGCGAGGCCAGCGAGGCGATCGCCCGCTTGGTGCGTTCCTGACAACGAACAGGAGTTACCGGTGATCGAGAGCAGTTACACCGTCGTCGGCATGACCTGCGGCCACTGCGTGGCGTCGGTGACCGAGGAGGTGTCGCAGATCCCCGGCGTGACGAACGTGGATGTCGACCTGCCGACCGGCGCGGTCAAGGTGACCAGTGCGACCCCGGTCGAAGAAGCGGACGTCAAGGCCGCGGTCGAGGAAGCGGGCTACGCGCTCGCCGGCTGAATGCCGATCCACCCGGAGCCCGCCCGCGCGGCGGGCTCCCCAGCTCAAGGATTGAGATGAACACAGCAGCGAAGCTCTCCGCCTACGGTGCGGTACTCGCCCTGGTCGCCGGTGGCGCCTGGGCGGCCGGAAGCGCTGTCGGTCCCTTCACCGTCGAAGCCGCCCCGAGCGGTCACGACGGCGAGTCCGGTGCCGAGGGCACCGGCCACGGGGACGACCACAGCGGCACCGTCGCGGAGACCGCGCAGGACCAGCCCGCGGGGCTGGCGTCGTCCAGGGGCGGTTACACCCTCGCGCCCACCGACACGACGCTGACCACGGGGAACAACTCCTTCTCCTTTCGTGTCCTGGGCCCCGGCGGCACGGCCGTCACCGCCTTCGACGTCGAGCACGACAAGCGGATGCACCTCATCGCGGTCCGTCGCGACACCTCCCACTTCCGGCACGTCCACCCCGAGATGGCCCCGGACGGCACGTGGACCGTGCCCTTCGACGTCCCGGAGGCCGGGAGCTACCGCGTCTTCGCCGACTTCAAGCCCACGGGTGCCGAGGTGACCACGCTCGGTGTCGACGTCAACGCGGCGGGTGCGTTCGAACCGCGCGCCCACGAGCCTTCCCGCGTCGCCGAGGTCGACGGTTACCGCGTGCAACTGGACGGCGACCTCGTCCCAGGCACGGCTTCCCCGATCCGCCTGACCGTCACCAAGGACGGCGCACCGGTCACCGACTTGCAGCCCTACCTGGCGGCGTATGGTCACTTGGTGGCGTTGCGCGAGGGCGACTTGGCCTACCTGCACGTACACCCGGAGGGCGCACCCGGTGACGGGAAGACGCCCGCCGGTCCGAGCATCGCGTTCGTGGCCGAGGTGCCGTCCGCCGGTGGCTACCGGCTGTTCCTGGACTTCCAGCACGACGGCGTCGTGCGCACCGCCGAGTTCACCGTGGACACCACCGGTGTCGAGCGGCCGGCGCAGACAACCACCACGGCATCCACGCCCACCGCGGGCGGTCAGGTGGAAGAGGAGGAGCACGGTCATGGCTGACATCGAACTGGCGATCACCGGCATGACCTGCGCCTCGTGCGCGGCCCGGATCGAGCGCAAGCTGAACAAGCTTGACGGTGTGACCGCGACGGTCAACTACGCGACCGAGAAGGCGCGCGTCACCTTCCCCGAGGACGTCGACCCGCAGACCCTCGTGGCCCAGGTCGAGGCGGCCGGCTACCAGGCCGCACTCCCCGCCGCCGAACCCGAGCGAGCCGACGCGATCGAGGTCGATCCGACCACGGCCCTGCGGCAACGGCTGATCGTCTCCACCCTGCTGGCGGTGCCCGTGATCCTGCTCGCGATGATCCCGGCTCTGCAGTTCACCTACTGGCAGTGGATCTCGCTCACGCTGGCGGCTCCGGTGCTGGTGTGGGGCGCGTGGCCGTTCCACCGGGCGGCGTGGACGAACCTGCGGCACGGCGCGGCGACGATGGACACGCTGATCTCGATGGGCACGATCGCGGCGTTCGCGTGGTCGCTGTACGCGCTGCTGTTCGGCACCGCCGGCACACCCGGCATGACGCACCCGTTCGAGCTGACCGTGCAGCGCACCGACGGCGCTGGCGCGATCTACCTCGAAGTGGCCGCGGGCGTGACGGTGTTCATCCTGGCCGGCCGGTACTTCGAGGCTCGGTCGAAGCGGCGGGCGGGTGCGGCGCTGCGGGCATTGCTGGAGTTGGGGTCGAAGGACGTCGCCGTGCTGAGGGACGGCCGCGAGGTCCGGATCCCGATCGGCGACCTCACCGCGGGCGACCGGTTCGTGGTCCGGCCGGGCGAGAAGATCGCCACCGACGGCGTGGTGGTCGAGGGCAGCTCGGCGGTCGACGCGAGCATGCTGACCGGCGAGTCGGTGCCGGTCGAGGTCGGCCCGGGTGACGCGGTCGTCGGCGCGACCGTCAACGCCGGTGGACGTCTCGTCGTCACCGCCACGCGGGTCGGGTCCGACACGCAGCTGGCGCAGATGGCCAGGCTGGTGGAGGACGCGCAGAACGGCAAGGCCGAGGCGCAGCGCCTCGCCGACCGGATCTCGGCGGTGTTCGTCCCGGTCGTGATCGCGCTGTCGGTGGGCACGCTGGCGTTCTGGCTCGGTGCGGGCGGGGGAGTGTCGGCGGCGTTCACGGCGGCGGTCGCGGTGCTGATCATCGCGTGCCCGTGCGCCCTGGGCCTGGCCACGCCGACCGCGCTGCTGGTCGGTACCGGGCGCGGCGCGCAGCTCGGCATCCTGATCAAGGGGCCGGAGGTGCTGGAGTCGACCCGACGGGTCGACACCGTGGTCTTGGACAAGACCGGCACCGTCACCACCGGCCGGATGAGCCTGGTCTCCCTGCACACGGCGTCCGGCGTCGAGGAGGATGAGGTGCTGAGGCTGGCCGGTGCGCTCGAGCATGCCTCGGAGCACCCGATCGCCAAGGCCGTTGCCACCGGTGCTGCCGAGCGGGTGGGCGACCTGCCCGAGGTCGAAGGGTTCCAGAACCTGGAGGGCCTGGGGGTGCAGGGCGTGGTCGATGGTCACGCGGTCATCGTCGGCCGTGAGCGGCTGCTGGCCGAGTGGGGCGTGCACTTGGACGACGACCTGGCCGAGGCCAAGCGTGCCGCCGAGGCCAAGGGCCGCACCGCGGTCCTGGTCGCGTGGGACGGCGAGGCGCGAGCCGTCCTGGTCGTCGCCGACACCGTCAAGGCCACCTCCGCCGAGGCCGTCCGGCAGCTGCGCGCGCTCGGGCTGACGCCCGTCCTGCTGACCGGTGACAACGAAGCCGCCGCGCGGGCCGTCGCGGCCGAGGTCGGCATCACCGAGGTCATCGCCGAGGTGCTGCCGAAGGACAAGGTCGACGTCATCACGCGCCTGCAGTCCGAGGGCAAGGTCGTCGCGATGGTCGGCGACGGCGTGAACGACGCCGCCGCCCTCGCCAAGGCCGACCTGGGCCTGGCCATGGGCACCGGCACCGACGCGGCGATCGAGGCCAGCGACCTGACCCTCGTGCGAGGCGACCTGCGTGCCGCCGTGGACGCGATCCGCCTGTCCCGCCGCACGCTGGCCACGATCAAGGGCAACCTGTTCTGGGCGTTCGCCTACAACGTCGCCGCACTGCCCCTGGCGGCGGCCGGCCTGCTCAACCCGATGATCGCGGGTGCCGCGATGGCGTTCTCCAGCGTGTTCGTGGTGTCGAACAGCCTGCGCCTGCGCGGCTTTCGCACCACCGCTACGGACACTGGGACCCCGTCGGTCCAGGTGAAGGCGGAAGAGCGGGAGTTGGCCGAAGCAGTGTGACCCACCTGGCGTCCGGAGCGGTCTGCACGACCGTTCCGGACGCCTTGCATCACGTGCCGAGAAGTGCGAGCAGAGGACCGGTCAGCAGCCCCAGCAAGACGGACACGGTGGCCGTCACGTAGGCGGTGCGCACCGCCCAGCGGCTGATCTCGGGTGCGGCCGACTCCTCACCCCGAAACGCCGGGCCGATCCAACTCAGGTAGTAGAAGACGCTGGCGACCGTGTTGATGGCGGCCACGACGACGAGCCACACGAGGTCGGCTTCGAAGGCGGCGGTGAACACGGTGAGCTTGCCCGCGAAGACGACGGTCGGCGGTGTGCCGACGAGGCCGAGCAGCAGCACGACGAGGCTGACCGCGAGCCATCGGTGGCGGCGGATCAGACCCCGGTAGTCGGTGAGGACCGTTGCGCGGGGTAGTGCGCACACCACGGCGAACGCGCCCAGGTTGGTCACGGCGTATCCGCCGAGGTAGAGCAACACGCTCGGCAGCGCGAGTTCGCTGCGGTCGACCGCGGCGACGCCGACGAGCAGGTAGCCGACCTGGCTGATCGTGGAGTACGCCAGCAATCGGCGGACGTTGTCCTGGAAGAACGCTGCCAGGTTGCCCAGCGTCATCGTCACGGCGGCGATGACCGCGACCAGAAGCGCCCAGTCCACCCGCGTCTGGCCCAGCGGCACGGCGACGAACCGGTAGATCGCGACCACCGCGCCGATCTTGGGCACCGTCGTGATGAACGCCGCGACCACGGGCTTGGCTCCCTCGGTCACGTCGGGCACCCAGAAGTGGGCCGGCACCGCGCCGGCTTTGAACAGCAACCCGGCCAGCACCGCGATCGCACCCACAGCCAAGGCCGCAACGGGTGCGTCCGCAAGCCCGCTGCTCAACGCGGTGTACTCGGTCGCACCGCCCACGCCGAAGAGCACCACGAGCCCGGCCAGCATCGTGACCCCGAGCAGGGCTCCCATCAGGTAGAACTTGAGCGCCGCCTCGGTGCCGGGCGCGTCCTTCGCGAAGCCCGCCAACGCGTAGAGGGGGATGCTGGCCAGCAAGTAGCCGGCAGCCAGCAGCATGAGGTCGCTCGACCCGGCCAGGAGCACGCTGCCCAACGCGGCGAGCAACAGCAGCACGACGAACTCGCTCTCCCGCATCGCACCGCGGACCGAGGCCCCCGCCAAACCCAGGACCAGCAGCACGGACACCAGCACGGCGACCCGCGTGGCGTTGGTCGCGACGTCCACCACGTAGGTCTCACCGAACACCGCCATCGGCTCGCCGTTCCACACCGAGGCCGTCACGACCAGACCGGCCCCGCAGGCGAGCGCGGCCAGCAGCCGCACCAGCCACTGCCGGTGTTTCGGCAGGTAGGAGCCGAGGAGCAGGCCGAGCACGGCGGCGACGGCGAGCAGGATCTCGGGCAGCAGGGCGAGGGGGTTCTCGTCCATCATCTCCACGACGGTGTCACCCACCGAGGATCGAGGTCAGCACCCGCGAGGCGGGCTCGATGAGGTCCAGCAGGAAGCGCGGGAACAGCCCGATGACGACCGCGAGCACGATGAGCGGTGCGATGGAGACCGCCTCCGGGGCGGTCAGATCCCGGAACGGGCCGTTGGGGGAGCGGAACGATCCCATCAGCAACTGCTGCAGGGCGCGGAGGAACAGCGCGGCCGTGATCAGGATGCCCAGGAAGGCCACGGCCGTGGATATCGGTGCGCCGCCGAGCGAGCCGGTGAAGATCTGGAACTCCGCGATGAACCCGGAGAAGCCCGGCAGCCCCAACGAGGCGAACGCGGCCAGACCGGTCAATCCGGCGAAACGCGGCGCCTGCGCCGCCAACCCGCTGTAGCGGTCCATCTCGTAGGTGCCGCCGCGTTCGTAGAGCACGCCGGCCAACAGGAACAGCGCACCGGTGATCAGGCCGTGGCTCACCATCTGGGTGACCGCGCCGGTCACCGCCAGTTCACGGGCCTGCGCGTCGGACGACGAGACCACCCCGGCAGCGCCGACGGCGAGGATGACGTACCCCATGTGGTTGACCGACGTGTAGGCGATCATCCGCTTGAAGTCGCGCTGTGCCAACGCCACCAACGCCCCGTACACGACGCTCACCACCCCGATGACCACGAAGACCATCGCGTAACTCCGCCAGGTTCCGGGCAGCGCGGGCATGGCGATGCGCACGAAACCGTAGGTGCCCATCTTCAACAGCACACCGGCGAGGATCGCCGATCCGGCCGCCGGTGCTTCGGTGTGCGCGGGCGGTAGCCACGTGTGGAACGGAATGGTCGGCGTCTTGATCATCAGCCCGAGAGCCAGCGCCGCCAGCACCAGGGCCGCCACGGTGCCCTTGCCCGCCAGCGGGTCCTGGCGGATCAGTTCGACGATGTCGAAGGTGTGTGGCGTGGCCGCGAGGTACAGGCCGATGAACCCCAGCAGCAGCGCCAACGAGCCGAGGAACGTGTAGAGGAAGAACTTCAGCGCCGCACGGGCCGCGTCCCGATGGCCCCAGCCGGCGATCACGAAGTACATGCCCACGATGGACAGGTCGAAGAAGACGAAGAACAGGATGAGGTCGAGCGAGACGAACAGCCCGAGGCACACCGTTTCCAGGAACAGGAACAGCGCCGCGTACGACCGGACCCGTCGCGTCTCCCGCGCCGAGTAGATCGCGCAGGCCAGGAACAGCACAGTCGTGAGCGCCACCAGCGGCAGGCTCAGCCCGTCGACGCCGACGTGGTAGCCGGAGTCCACGCTCGGGATCCACCGCCGGTCGACCTCGTAGGCGAACCCGGATTCCCCAGGTCGGTAGCCGATCCACAACGCGACGACGAGCAGCACGTCCAGCGCGCTCACCGCGATCCAGACCGACCGCACGACCCGGTCTCCGATCCGGGGCAGCGCGAGCAGCGCCACCGCCACCGCGACCGGTAGGAAGACCACGATGCTGAGCACGTTCACCTCATCCTCGTCCGACGACGATCGCCAGCAACGCGAGCACCACGAGGGCGACCACGGCTTGGGCGTAGTAGTGGTGCAGCTGGCCGGTCTGCGGCCGCCTGGCCACACGGCCGAGGCCACGTGCGACGCTCGCGATCCATCGCACCAATCGGTCCACCGACCAGTCGACCTTCGCGTCGGCGACACGCGCCACCGCGCCGCTCAATCCGGCCGTCACGCGCACGCCGCCGTCCACGACCCGGTCGTCGAATCGGGCGAGCAACCCGGCGAGCACGATCACGGGCGTGCCGAAGCCCCGGCGCACCCCGGCGTCCAGCACCCGGTCGTCGAAGCGGGCCAGCAATCCGGCGAGCCCGACCACCGGCGTGCCCACGCCCCTGCTCACCAGGGTGTTCATGTACAGCCATGTCGACAGTGCGCGCGACCGACCACCGAGAACATCCGATCCGTCACGGGTCGACGACGCCGCCGACCCGACCGCGACCAAGGCGATCACCGCGGACAGCACGGTCTCCCACCACCGGGAATCGCCCAAGCCGAACACGGCACCCAGTCCCACCGCACCGACCGCCAACACGGGCAGCGGCCACTGCTGAAGGCGTGTCACCACCCTTGTGCCGCGTTCCTCGGTGTCGAACTCGGGGTTCACCGCCGGCGGTCCCCACAGCAGGAACAACGCCCGGCCCGCGTACAAGCCGCTCGCCACCGCCGCGGCGAGTCCGACCACGTACAGCGCGATAGAAGAGTGCAGCGCCGAGCTCAGCACAGCGTCCTTGGTGAACCAGATCGACAACGGCGGCACGCCGGCCAGTGCGGCCGCTCCGACGCCGAAGCTGACCCCGACCACCGGATAACGCCGCCCGACGCCCCGCAACGCGTGCAAATCCTTGGTGCCCAATGCTGAGAGCCAGGCACCCGCACACAGGAACAACAGGCTTTTCGTCGCCGCGTGCGCGACCAGTTGTCCGGTCCCGGCCGCCACGCCACCCGCTCCTGCGGCGAGCACCATGAACCCGACCTGGGAGCACGTCGAAGCGGCCAGCAACTGCTTGAGATCCCGCTGCACCACGGCCACCGCGCCGAGCACCAACGCCGTCAGCGCGCCGACCCACGCGACCACCGCGGCCGCCCAACCGGTCGCACCGAGCAGCGGCTGCACCCGGAGCAGCAGGTACGCGCCCGCCGCCACCATCGTGGCCGAGTGCAGCAGCGCGGACACCGGGCTCGGGCCGGCCATCGCACGGGACAACCAGAAGCTGAACGGCAACTGCGCCGACTTGCCGAGAGCCGCGACGACCACACCCGTCGCCGCCACGTCCCGCCACCCCGGCTCGATCCCCGGCAGGTCGGCCAGCACAAGTCCGCCGGAACCACCGGCCAGCATCGCACCGGCGGCCAGGTAGAGGCCGAGGTCGGCGGTCCGCGTGGTCAGGAACGCAACGCTGCCCGACGCGACCCGGTTCTCGTCACGCCACCAGAAGCCGATGAGCGCGTAGGAAGTCGCACCCATCACCTCCCACGACATCAGCAGCGCCGTCATCGTCGTCGCGGTGACGGTCACCAGCATCGCGCCCGCGAACAGCAGCACCAACCCGAAGAACCGGGCGCGAGCGTCATTGATCTCGCCGGCCGAGAAAACCAGCACAGCCAGCAGCACGGCGGCCACGGTCAGCACCATCACCGCGGACAGCCCGTCCACCGCCAGCCCGACCGGAAGACCGTCGAGCAGCGGTGCGGACGCCGCCGGTCGAGAGACCGAGGCCCACACCGCCAGCGCGAGCACTATGACACCGGTACCCACGGCGGCAGCTGGAGCCAGCCGATCCGCTCGTCGCCCGACGACGGCCAGTGCCGAGCCGATCAAGACCGGCACGCCAACGAGCATCCACAGCAGCACGCCGTCAGCCCTTCAGGTCCGCGGCCATGTCGGTCATGTCGACGTCCCGGCTGCGGAAGATCGCGGTGGTGACGGCGAAACCGACCGCCATCTCGATGGCCATCGCGGTCACGGCCAGCAGCACGATCACCTGCCCGTCGCCGCGGTCGGGCGAGGTGTGGAACCAGAACGCGGCGGCGCCCACGATGACCGCGTTCACCATCAGCTCCAACCCCATCATGATCATCACGATGGACTGCTGGGACAACGCGCCGTACAGCCCGACGCTGAACAGCGCGGATGCGAGCAGCAGGAAAGCCTGGAGGCTCATCGGCCCAGACCTCCCCGGATCGGGTCGTGCGGGCGTTTGCGCTCCAGCCGGTCGCCGTAGCGGTCGTAGCGGCCCCGGTGCGTGGCCAGGACGACCGTGCACACCATGGTCGCGAACAACGCCAGGCCGAGCACGATCATGACCAGCATCTTCGAGCCCATCAGGGCCTCGCCGAGCTGCATCGTCGGGTCCTCCGGCCGCGGAGCGGACGATGTCGGCCACGGTGTGAGCAGCACACCTGACGCGAGCAGGACGAACGTGCCGATAGCGATCGTCAGCGAGCCTTTCTGGTTGTGCACCATGGTCATCGGCATCAGTCCCGCCGGGTTCATCATGTACATGATCATGAAGACCGCCATGACGACCATCTCCATGATCATCATCAGGATGACCAGCACACCGAGGTAAGGCAGGTCCAACAGCAGCACGGTGCCCGCCGCGAAGATGAACGACGCCAGCAACGCGAACGTCGCGCGGGCCATCGAGTCCACCCGGAACACGGCGATCCCGGTCGCCACGGCGAGCACCGAGCACACCCAGAACAGCACGTCACGCCACACCGGAGATCACCCCCACACGACCACGACGGACACGAACAACGCCTGCAGCAGGGCTGCCGGGATCAGGACCATCCACGCGACCTCCTGGAACCTGTCCACCCGGATGGTGGGGAGCCGGCGCCCGACCCACACCAGCAGCGCCAGCACGGCGGCGGTCTTGACCACCGACCACAGCCAGCCGGGCAGCAGTGGCCCGTGCCCGCCGCCCAGGAACAGCGGCACCGCCATCGCCGCGCCGGACGTGAGCAGCAGCCACCGGCCGGCGACGAACACCAGTCGGTCGACGCCGGACAGCTCGGCCAGCGCACCACCCGCGACGTCGACGCCGGTGGCCTGGTCGAACGGCCGGAAGAACGCCATGGCCGGCACCGACACCAGGTAGACGACGAACGCGATCGGCATCCACACCACGAACCACAGGTCGTCCTGCGCCGCCACGATGTCGCCCACTCGCAGAGACCCCGCGCCGAGCGCCGCCGTGATCAGCGCGAACATGTGCGGCAACTCGTAAGCCAAGCCCTGGGCGACGAACCGGTAGCCGGCCACCAGGCCGAACGCCGAGTTCGCGCCCCAGCCCACCAACCACACCGCCGCCCAGGCGACGACCTCCATCGCGTTGAACCACACGACACCAACCGACAGGTCGCCGACCACCCAGTCACCCAGCGGTGTGGCGGCCGACGCCAAGACCGCCGCTACCAGCAGCACAACCCCGCCCGTTCGCCACAGCGTGGAGTCGGCGGCGAGCGTGCCGCGGCGTTGCTGCACCAGGAGCCCGGCTGTGGCACGGAGTGGTCGGGCGAGGTCGAGCGGCGCACCCGAGGCCTTCGACGCCAGCGCGGAGTCCAGCGAGGCAGCTGCCAGCGCGAAGGCGATCAGGACCAGCGGCAACAGCAGGCCGCCCCACCACGCTGTCTCCTCAACCATGCGCGTGCACCCGCCGGCCGAGGTCCAGGCCTACGCTGGCCACGATCAATCGCGCGGCGGACAACTCCGTACCGACCAGCAGGTGCGGGAGGACGTCCGACGAGAGCGTTTCGTCTTCTCCCTCGATCCAGCGGTAGAGGCGACCAAGGGCATCGCTGCCCTCGCACTCGCCGACACCCGCCAGCGACCACCGCAGCGTCCGGGAACGCCGCACCCGCCTGGCCCATCGGTCCAGTCGGGGCTCGGGTGTCCACCCGGCCAAGATGTCGTCTCGCAGGCGTCGTGCGGTGGTGGCCGCGTCCTGCCAGCCGGCGACGGACAGCAACCTGGCCGCGCTGTCGAGCCGGTGGACGAGCGCAGGGTCGGCAACCTCCTGGCGCCACGACGTGTGATGCGCACCGGCGAGCAGTTCGACCTGTGCCTCTTGGACCACGTCTCCTTGCAAGACCGTGTGAACGATGAGACCTTCCGGCCAGTCCGGCAGGGCCGGGCCCAGCGGAACGTGCAGCACATCGAGCATCAGACCGTCGCGGTCGGTCGCGCGGTCCGCCATGGGCACCCTGCCGGGCATCTCCATGCCGGACATGTCGTGTCCGTGGTGCATGTCCTGGCTGTGGTGACCGCTGTGCGTTGGATCGGGTTCCTGCCCGCTGTGATGCTCTCGAGTATTGTGCTGGTGATCCGCCTCGTGCTGGTGGCCACCGTGGTCCATCCCCGGCGTGGCGGACCCGCAGGACATGCCTGAGCCGCAGGACATCTCGTGCACGTCCTCAGGAAGCTCCGCCGGTTGATGAGCGGCTTCGTCGCGTTGGCGCACCCGGTCGTGCAGCCGAGCGGCTGCGGCGTCCAGTGCGGTCGGCGCTTCTGTTGCGGCGGTGACGTGGGTGCGTGTCCGTGGAAGGGGCATGGCGTTCCACACGCGGTCGATGGAGGCGTCCAGTCCGGATGCGGGCGGGCCGGCGACGACCAACACGTTTCCCTCGGCGGGACTGCTCGCGGTCGACCAGCCGCGCTCGCGGACAACCCGTTCCACGGCGAAGCGAGCGAGGGTTCCGCCGGGGGTGGCGATGACGAAGGGCCGCGGGGGAGTGCGCCTGAGGAACCACTCGATCAGGTCCATCGGAACACGCCTTCCCGCCAGGCGTACCAGACCCCGGCCATCAACACCGCGAGGAAGAGGAACATCTCGACCACTGCGGGCGTGCCCAGCTCCGCCACGACGAGCGTCCACGGGTACATGAAGACCATCTCCATGTCGAACGCGAGGAACACCATCGTGATGGTGTACCAACGCACGTGATAGCGGGAGACCGCGTGCTCGCTCGGCACGTGCCCGGACAGGAACGGCGACGCCTCGACCATCGCCGCGCTCAGGCGGAACAACGTGGCCGCGCCGTACAGCGCCGCCACCGAGGCGGTGGTCACCGCCAGCAGTGTCACGAGGCCGGTCATGTTCCCCGACTATCCACGGTCGTAGATTTTAGGGGTCGGACGATCGACTCGCGACCGATGCGATTGGCAACGTCAATGGCAGGCGACCAGGATGACGGCCAGCAGTCCGGTGAACGCGGCGATCACCGGGATCACCATGGCCGCAACGCAGGCCGTTCCGTAGACCAGCAGGCTACGAGCCGAATCAGGTCGGCGACGCGGGCCGGCCAGGAGTTCGAGCCTCACGTCGACCGAGTCCCGGCCCATCGCGAGCGCCGAGCCCGGTGCGCCGTTGCCCGACACGCCCAGCAGGGCTGCCCGGACGGCGTCGACCCCGCAGGCGCGGACGGCGGCGGCGTCGGCGGCGAGTTCGACCAGTTCCCGCACGACGGCGGGCGCGCGGCGGAACAGGGGGAGGAATGGCAGCACGGTCGCCAGCGCGTCACCGGTGGCCACGAGGGGGTGGTGCCTGCCTCGCAGGTGGGCGCGCTCGTGGGCGAGCACGGCGTCGACCTGTTCGGGCGTGAGTCGGCGGCGGAGGCCTTCGGTGGCGACGACGACGCCCGGCGTGCCGGCCAGGCTGAAGGCCAGCGGCTCGTCGTGGTCGAGCCAGAGCGTCGTCGGTGAGCCGGGTTCGCGACGGGCGGCGACGCGGAGCGTCGCCAGGTGGTCCCGGCGCCTGCCTGCCCGCCGGCGTGCGCCTCTCATGCTCACGACGGTCAGCCTGCTCAGGAGTGCGACCAGCAGCACCAGGCCGATGACGCCGCCGGCTGCCTCGATGCGTGGCGTCATGCCATGGGCCAGCGACGACCAGCACTCGTGCGCCAAGGCCAGCGCGTGGGAACCGTGGTCGGGCAGGAGGAGCAGCGTCACGGCCAGGGCGGCGGTGGTCACGACGCTCACGGCGCAAGCCAGCCATGCGAGCAGCGGGACGAGCGGGTCGGTGCCACACGCGACCAGGCGCACCAACTGACGGGGTGCGAGCACGCCCATCAGCCCTGCCGTGACCAGCAACGCGGCGGCCACGGTCATTTCTTGCACGGCTTCCTCGGCAGCGCCTTGCGGAGCAGTTCGGTCTCGTGCTCCGACGCGGAGCGCGCGAAGTGCAGCAGCGCGCCGTCCGGGTCGCCGGAGGCGTTGACCAGCTCGCGCACGGCGTTCGCCGCGGCTTCGGCACGGCTCGTCATCGGCTCGTAGTGGTAGGCCTTGCCGACAAGTTCGCGCTGGACCCAGCCCTTGCGGTGCAGGTTGTCCAGCACGGTCAGGACCGTCGTGTAGGCGAGCTGCCTGCCGGTGTCGAGGTCGTCGAGGACGTCACGGACCTTCATCGGCTCGGACGCGCGCCACAGCACGTCCATCACCGCTTCTTCCAACTCGCCCAGCCCGTGCATCATGCCCCCTTCGACCACGACATGTTACGTGGTCGAAGGGGCCCTCAGAAGACGCGACCTCTACTAGTCGATATAGTAGGAAAGGGTCCGCGCTGCCCGCGCGGCCCGTGTCCGT